>JABFSD010000812.1 GCA_013140935.1 Acidobacteriota bacterium | reverse complement strand
CCCTACGAAACCGATGTTGATGCGATAGCCGCTCGTGTTGCCTTCTGCAAACAAGTTCAACGTAGGCGAACCACTGCCTAAAAAATCCAGCGTCGCGGTCGTCACTTCATAACGCTGCCCGCGAAAGCGCACCGTGCCGCCATCCGCCGACACGCGCCCCGTCATCGTCGGGTCGGTCAATCGTCCGCTCAACGAGAGCAAGGCGGTGGCGACGGTATTGATTTCGTCATCGCGGATGATGAGCGCGTCGCGCGCTTCGACGCGTACGTTCAAGTTGATCGGCGGCAGGCCCGGATTGCGATTGCCAATGCCCGGTGCGCGAAACTTGCCGAGACTTGATGAAACGACGCGCCCCGTCGTGATGCCGTCCAAATCAATCGTGCCGGTATATTCCGCCGAAGGAACCGTCAACTCGCCGCTCAGCGTCTGGCTTTGCGGCGTGCCTATCAACGTGAGCTTGCCGTTCACCGTCGCGCGCACTTCGTCATAAAGAATGTCGAGATTGTTCGACACCAACTCACCGCGCCACTCTTTGAGCTTGAGGGCATCGAACGTCGCTTCGCCTTTCAAATCCAGCGTACCGTCGTTGACGCGCGCGGTGAACGATTCCAGCACGGCCTTGTCGCCGTTGAGCGTCACGCGGCCTTGCCCCTGCTCAATCGCCGCCGGCGCATCGGACGAGGTCACCCCAATCTCACGCAACAAAATCTCGCCCGTCAGATTGGGTTTCTCGGCCGTACCGGTAATGCGCAAGCCGTTCAATAACACCTTGCCGTCCAGCCGCGTGTCGGCAATCAACTCCGGCAGATTCGCCAATGCCAGTTCGCCGCTCGCCGCGAAATCCATGCGCGCTTCGTCTTGCAAACCCAGCGTCCCGCCGAGTTTGATTTCAAGGCCTGCTCCTTTTACGACGGTCTCAGGCAGCTTGATTTGCGTGCCCGCAAACTCAATCGCCAACGGCGTAGCAATCTGTAAATCATTGCCGCGTACTGCCAACTCAATCGTGTTGAACAGCGCCTGTCCGCGCAATCCATCCCACGAAGCCTCGCCTTGCGCATTCACCGTCGGCCCTTCGATGCGCAGCTTGCCATTCAACTTGCCCTTGAACGTTTCGGCGTAATCGGGCGCGAAGGCCGTCAGCACCGTAACCAAATCCAAATCGCTTAAATCGCTTTCAATCACGACGGGGCGACCTTCTTTGCGCAATTCGATCTGGCCTTTGATGACTTCGGGCTGTCTTTTCCCATCATTGGCTGCGGTAGCGAGAATGCCGGTGATGAGTTCAGCCGAGATGCGCCCGCCCGCATCGGTACGTGCGGTAAGTTTCAACTCACCCGTATCGCGTCCGTTGACGTTGACGTTCTGGCCTTGTGCGGTAAGTTCGACTTTCAGATTTTCTACGTTGTCGAGCGCACCGCTTACGTTGAAGCTCGCGTCCGCCGTGCCGGTAATGTTCACGCGATTGAATTCAAACGCCTCAGCCAACCGCGCCAACGCAATCTGATTGGCTTTGCCTTCGAGGTTAAATTGCTTGTTGTCGAGATTCACCGCGCCTTTCGCCAACAAACCCGATTGCAACAGGCGCGCTTCCAACCGATCTAAAATCACCTTGCGTCCGTCGAGTTTGAATTCGACTTCAGCCAGGTCAGCAGGCTGTTTGACGATTTGCCCATCCAATAGCGCCAGCTTGCCGCCACCCGTCATCGCATTGGGCAAGCCGCTCAAATTCACGCTGCCGCTCACACTGCCCGTGATGAAATCCAACGCGGCGGGCGAGCCAACCGCAGCCAGCAAGTCTTCCAACGCAAGGCGATCTATTTGCGCCGTCAATGTGCCGTTGCTCACTGCTTCACTTTTCAGCGGCGTCAGTAAAGAGAATTTCAAACTGCCGCCATTGCTCGCCGCGAGTTGCGCGTCGCTCATCTGCAACGTATCGGGCGTGACCAAAAGTTTTGCTGTCAACGCACCGAGCAGCGCGTCTTTTGCGCCTACGCTGGCGGCGCGCAAATCGCCTTCGACGACGGGCGCGTCGAGCTTGCCCGTCATCTTTCCGTTGAACGTAAGCTCGCCCGTCAACAACGGTTCGTATTGCGCGATATATTTCTGCGCGGGTTCAAAGGCGTTCGCCACCGTCACGAACTGATTGGCGTCGCTCGAAGTGAGTTGTAACGACAGATTCGATTCGCCGTCGAGACTCACGCTGCCGCTCGCATTCAACGTCGTCACATCGGTCTTGAGCAACGCGCTGTTGACGATGAACGTGCCGTTGTCAGCCTGCAACGCGACCATGCCGTTTAACGGAATGCCACTGACGCCTTCAGTTCCCTGCCCGTCAAACTGCACATTGATCGCACCGCGCAAGCGCCGCGCATCGCTGTTGTTGAAAGTCACATCGGCATCGCCCTTGACCTTGCCTGCAAACAACAGCTTGTCAGTCTTAACCTGTCCCAACGCGAAAAGCTGTGACGTAGGCATCTCGCTGAATTGCGCTTTCACGCGGCTTTGTCCGTTGCGCGACAAAGCGATCTCCGCCGCGCCTTCTGCAATGCCTTCGAGCAACGCGACTTTCAGCTTGTCGAGTTTGACGGCTTCGTTATCGAGTTTGAATTGCGTCGTCGCTTTGCCGAACTTCAGCGCATTGAGCTTGCCGCCCAACGCGACTTCTCCGCCGGTGACGATGGCGTCGGCTGCGGTCGTATAGCGTTTGCCCTCAAGCGTGAAACTCACATTGCGCAAGCTCGTCTCGCGCACCGCGCCGCCTTGCCATTCCACGCGCGGCAAGTTCGCGGTTTGCGATTTAAGGTCGAGCTTGCCTTGTCGGTAAGAACCTTTCACAACGCTCAAGCCTAGATCGGTCAGCTTGACATTCGACACTGACAGCACACCCGCACGAATGCGATCCAGCGCGAAAGTAACTTCACCACCTTTGACTATCACAGTCGCGGCACCCGTCGTGACGTTGCGCAAGCGTGTTTGACTGAAAGCCAAATCACTGGATTCAGCCGCACCCTCAAAAACCGGTTGCGCCTTCGTCCCTTTAACGGTGGCGTTCACTATCAAGTTGCCGCGCACATCGGCAGACGGCGCAAACACACGCATCACTTCGCCCAGTTCGCCGTTGAACACTGTCCTAAAGTCGTAATGCTGCGCTTGCCAATCTTCTAACTTACCTTGCACGGTAAAGCTGCCTAGTTGCGTGCGTCCGCCTGCGTGCAAGACCTGCAAGCTATCGGCATAGACATTCACAACGGCTTGCGAGTCATCGAGCGTGAACTCACGGCCTTCATAGCCGAGCTTTCCGTGCGCGTGTTTAAGATTCACTTGTGCAAAACGACCTTTAAGAGAGCTGCTTACTGCCATCATATTTGGCGAACTAACTTGCCCCTTCAACCACTCCGACTCGTTCACGGTAGATGAGACAACAGCCTCCTGCGCAGGTGGATAAAAACCGATTGCCGCATTCACCCCCTGCAACGCCGCCGTGAACTTATCGCGCACAGCGTTCACATTCACTTTGCTGTTCAGAATTTCGATGGCGAGTTGCGACGAATCCACTTTGAAAAATTCGTCTATCTTCGGCGGCTGACGTAATCCGTCAAAATTCGTCTGACCTTGTTCGTCAATGGCGACGTGCAGCGTGACACCATCCAAAGTGAGTTGGCGCAAAACGGCTTCGCGGCGGGTATAAGGTTCGAGAATCTCGAGGTCGAGCTGGGCTGATTTGATCTCGGCTATGGGCTGCCCCTTTTCGTTCGTCACCACGAGGTCGTGTAACTTGGCTTGCCGCTCATTCCACGACCAGCCGAAGCCGCCGACTTTGACCTTGAGGCCGTAATCTTGCGCACCGGCTTCGATCTTGCTGGCGACGAATTGATTGAAAGATTCCGATTTAACCCAACGCCACGCGATGATTCCGGCCAATCCCAACAGCAGCAATAAACACAGCAGCGCCCATAAAAAACGACGCGCCCAAGAGCGGCGCGTGCTTTTCAGCGGCGGCGAAACTGTTTCCTTATTTTCATTCATCTTGCTTTGCTCGCTTGCTTATCTTGAGCGAACCGTTGGGATTTGCGTGCCTTTGAGGCATCTTTCAATCGTTTCATTGAGGAGGATGGTCGTATTGTTGACGAAGCTCACGGCTTGTTCAAGCTACTCGTTATTCTCCCAGCAAGCCCGCCAGCCAATGCAGCGTGTTGAGCAAAAACTGCGGATTCTGTGCGGCCATCGGCGCATTCATCCCCATCGGATTGCGCGCTGCGCCCGCCAGTTGCGCCGAGAACATCGCGGCTTCGCCGAACACGGCAACGCGCCCTTTGCCATACCGCAACGTAGCCCCCTGCCACCATCCGTCAATCGCTACGCGCGGCGTCTCGTCGCTGATCTTTTCACCGAAAGTACGCACCATGAACGATTGCGATCCTTTGCCGAAAACCATCAGCGGTCGCCCGCCCTTTTCGATCTGGAACGCCGAACCCGTGAACGTTGCTACCGACGTAACTTGCTCACCGGCTGCGCGGCCTTTGGTGATCGGATGCGACAGCAACGATTGATCGTCCGTCTTGAATACCAACGGCCCATTCTTGCTGCGCGGGTCCGAGGCGTATCCGTTGTTAAAGCGAATGCCAAACGCCGTCGCCAATTTGTCCGCCGCGCCGGGAAAGGGCAGATGATCGGCAATCAACAACAACGCGCCGCCGCCTTTTACCCAAGCCTGCACCGCAGCGATTTCGGCATCGGTGAAAGCTGACGGATTAGGCGGCGACCAATTGTCTTGATTGCTTTCATGCAAAGCGTTGGCGATGACCAGAATCTTGCCCGCTTGCAACGTAGCCGCCGTGAACTTTTCGCTATTCGATTTCACGACGTATCCATCGCGCCGCAACAATTCGGCAAACGCCAGATAGCGTCCGGTCGCCGTATGAAAATTGAAATGGGCTTCGTCGAGCAAGACGACCGGGCCTTTCCCTTCGACGTAAGCGGGTTGGGCGATGGCGGGTTTGAAAGCGGTGTCGGGTACTTGTTGTGCGCGGGCCAAAACGCACAGCGACAACGTGAATGCGCCTAAACAAAAACATCGTAAGCGTGGTGCCATAACGAATTTTCCTCCTGAATTTGTCGCGGCACTATACACAGACTGAAACGTGTCTGACGATGCCAACTACGTCTTGTTCGAGTTACTGGCGCAAGCGTATGATGCTCGCGCCCCGCACGAGAAAAGGAGAACGCCAATGACCGCACCAGCAACAGGCAGACGAAAATACACCGTCGAAGAATATGTCGAGTTACTGCTGAACTCGGAAGAACGCTTTGAGTATTTCGACGGTGAAGTTCTTTCAATGGCCTCGGGCACGCTCATCCATAGCGAGATCGAATCAAACCTCGGTCGCCATATCGGGAATCTTCTGGCCGAACGTCCGTGTCGAGTGATGAGCGGTAGCGCGGCTATCAAAACGGTGAAAGCGCTGCCTTTTCGTATGGCCGATGTGAGTGTCGTGTGCGGCGAAAAACAAACCGAAGAATACCGGGGGATTCAAATGCTGCTTAACCCCGTCTTTATTTGCGAAATCCTTTCGCCCAAAACCGAACGCTATGACCGCGATGACAAGTTTATCGCTTATCAAGCCATTGAGAGTTTTCAGGAATACTTGCTCGTTGAACAAGATCGCCCTCACGTCATTCGCTATCGCCGACAGCCCGATAACCGTTGGGTACGCAACGATGTCATCGGACTGGAAAACTCCGTCGAACTCGAATCCCTCGGCATCACCGTTGCGTTGAGTGAAATTTATCGAATGATCGAATTTCCTGTAGCTGAAAATTCGGATGACGAAGCTCTTTCATAACACCTTCTTGCGATGATTGACGAAACGCCATACACCAGAGAAGAAATTCAGCGGGTTGGAAATTCACTTCCTGGACGAAGCTCTTTCATAACACCTTCTTGCGATGATTGACGAAACGCCATACAC
>JABFSD010000372.1 GCA_013140935.1 Acidobacteriota bacterium | reverse complement strand
CAACTTCGCAGCTTTCTTTTTGGAGGGTAGCGTGAATCTCCACGGCACAAGGCCGTGGCATCGTGAGTCGCACTTTTAATCACACCTATCGGCATAGGCTTTTCAGCGTTTTCTTGAATCCCGTCAATCCTGAAAAATCCTGTTAATCCTGTCCAATTCTGTCGTGTTCTAAGGTAACGATATGTGTACGGTAAGCTGGCTGCACAACGCGAAGGGTTACGAATTGTTTTGCAACCGCGATGAACGCAAGGCGCGTCCGGCTGCGTGGCCGCCGCGCGTGCGCGAATTACGTGGCGTGAAATTCATCGCGCCGATTGACGCACAACACGGCGGTTCGTGGCTGACGGTCAATCAATTCGGCACGACGTTCAGCTTGCTCAACCGATATGACGCGGCTGTTCAATCAGGCACGTCCATCAGTCGCGGATTGTTGCTTTATGACTTGCTTGATTGCGTAACGCCTGCTGAAGTCGAAGCGCGTTTGCGCCACTTATCCTTGGCTTCGTTTCAACCGTTCACGCTGGTCGTAGTTCCCTTGCATGCTCCCGCCCAGCTTTGCCAATGGAACGGTACACAGTTGCAGGTCGAAGCCTCCATCAACTTGCCGCTGACTTCTTCGTCATTCGATACCCACAACGTAATCGCCCAACGCCAAGCACTCTTTACAACAAAAACCCACCCCGTTATCAGCCGCAAGTCAATACTAGACTTTCATCGTTCGCACGAACCGTTGGCGCCCGAAGCCGCTGTTTGTATGCATCGCGCTGAAACTGAGACCGTCAGCTTTTCGCACCTCGTCGTTACGCCGCAACGCATTGAGTATCGTTATTCGCCGCATCCGCCCTGTCGCGCGACCGAGCGCGACACTTATCGCGCCAGCCTTTTGACATCATGAACGCCTTACAACAATTCATTCTGATCGCGCTCGCTACCTTCGTCAGCGAAGACCTGACGACGATTCACACCGGTGTACTCGCGCGGCAAGGCCACATCGGTTTTGTCACCGGTACGCTGGCCTGTTTCGCGGGCATCTTCGCCGGCGACGTATTGCTTTATCTCGCCGGACGCCTTGCCGGTCGTGCCGCCTTGCAGCGCGCGCCGTTGAAATGGCTGCTCACCGAAGCGGCGGTCGAACGCAGTTCGCAATGGTTGCAACAGCGCGGCGCGCTCGTGATTTTAGCGAGCCGCTTTACGCCGGGCATGCGGCTACCGACCTATTTTGCCGCCGGACTGTTGCGTACCTCGTTCAAACAATTCATTGGATACTTCCTGCTGGCCAGCGCGTTGTGGACTCCGTTGCTTGTCGCGCTGTCGGCGTGGCTGGGCGGCGAACTGATTCAACAATCACTCGCGCACGCCAGCGGCTGGCTAGCACTGGCGATCTTTGCCGTGTCGTTGTGGATGCTTTTGCGAATGGCTTTGCGGCTAGCTTCATATTTGACGACGCAACGCGGCAGACGTTTGTGGCTAGGCCAATGGTTGTGTTTGACGCGCTGGGAGTTTTGGCCGCCTTACGTGTTTTATCCGCCGGTCGTGGTTTATCTCTTATGGCTCGCACTCAAGCATCGCAACCTGACGCTGTTTACCGCAGCCAACCCCGCAATGCCCGCCAGCGGATTCGTCGGCGAATCGAAAAGCGAAATTCTGCATGGCTTGCGCAACGCAAATGAATTCATCGCGCGCTATTCGTTGATTCACGCTGAAAGCACTCACTCTGAAAAGCTCGCGCGAGCCAATCAATTCATCGCGGAACAACAACTCACGTTTCCGATCATCTTCAAGCCCGATGCCGGGCAGCGCGGCGCAGGCGTGCGCATACTGCGTTCGTTTGACGAATTACAATTCGCTTTAGCCGAGATGAACGGCGCGCACCTCTTGCAGGAATACGTTGCCGGTTGTGAGTTCGGCGTTTTCTATTTTCGCTTTCCCGACGCGGCACGCGGACGCATCTTTTCGATTACGGAAAAACGTTTCCCGTCTGTGAGCGGCGATGGCGTGAACACGTTGGAACAACTGGTTTGCCGAGACGAACGCGCGGTTTGTATGGCGGCGACTTACGCCGCAAACCATCGCCCGCGTTGGCAAGAAATCATTCCGGCAAATGAATCCGTCACGCTGGCTGAACTCGGTTCGCACTGTCGCGGCGCGATTTTTTGGGACGGCATGCAATATCTGACACCCGCGTTGACCGAAGCCATCGAACGCCTCAGCCAGTCTTATGAAGGCTTTTATTTCGGGCGGTATGACATTCGCGCGGCTTCGACAGAAGCCTTTCAACGCGGCGCATTCAAAGTGATTGAGTTGAATGGTGTGACGGCTGAAGCGACGCATATTTACGATCCGCGTTATCGCGTGTGGCAAGCCTATCGAGTTTTGTTTGAACAGTGGCGCGCGGCCTTTGCGATTGGCGCGGCCAATCAACGGCGCGGGGCGCGCGTTTACGAATGGCGTGAATTGATGACGATGGCGAGAGAGTTTTATCGCGGCGCAGCGTCGTAACTTTTATGCGGTACGGGGAGCGGTAGCGACCTGGTGCTTCCCAATGTGCGCGACCGGGAAGCACCAGGTCGCTACCGCTCCCCGTACCGCATCACGTGGGATCAAGCCGCCGCGCTCATCGCCATCGGACGATAATCAGCCAGCAGTTCGCGCAAAATCTTGCGTCCGCGATTGAGGCGCGACATCACCGTACCGATGGGGATGCGCAACATCTCGGCGATTTCCTTGTAAGCAAATTCCTGCACATCAGCCAGCAAAATCACCGCGCGAAAGTTTTCCGGCACTTGATCTAATGCGGCAATCACTTCTTCGTCGCGCAGCCCGTCGGGCACGCTCGGCTCATAGACCAATTGATCGAACAAGTATTCGTCTTCTTCGGCGACGGTGACGAGGCGGTTGTTTTTGCGCCAGTGGTGATTGATGACGTGAAACATGATTTTGAACAGCCACGCGCGGCAGTTGGTTCCCCGCTCAAAGCGATGGAACGATTTCCAGGCTTGCAAATAAACTTCCTGCACTACGTCTTCGGCGGCGACGGCGCAACCCAGCGTGCGGCGCGCGGTGCGATAAAGCTCGTCCATAAATGGCATGGCGATAGTTTCAAAATCGTTGGGTGTCGAGACACACTTATCCAGAGCAAGTTGCGGGGTAAACATTTGCGTTCTCCTTTACCGTTTGTAGTTGATAATTCGCAGGCCGATGAGTGGCCCCCATGCGCATCTCTAAGACGCAACCGACATGGGTGGTGTAGCGAAATTCGTTTTAGCGAGAGCCGCCTGTCGCAACATTTCTTGCAGAAACAGCGGACAGTTCAGCAGCTTGATGCCGCGCGTTTGCCACGAGTGAAGCAGTTCTAAACCAGCGTGATCTACGAAACTGACGCCGGTTAATTCCAAGGCGAAAGCATTCGCTTCGAGCGACTCTCCGCTTTCGCGTAACAACGCGACCCATTGACCGACGAGACGGCCTTCCAACTGCAACAGCGTTTGCGCTTCGTTTGTGGTGGTTTCGGTAATTCGCAGCATCTTGTGTTTTCCTCACTGACGCCGCAGCTAGTGCAAGGGCGGTACCACGAAGCCAGACCATTCAAGAAAATTTCCCATCGCTGTAAATAAAGGCTTTCACCCAGTGTGGTCGGAACGTCGGGGTGACGGCCCACGAAGTTTCGTGGCTGATTCGTGGGTTCGTGGTTCGTGGCTACGAAAGTTCGTGGGCTTCGTTGGCGGGATCAGCCTTGTTATGACAAATTGACGATTATCATGCAGACCAAAACCAGTTCCGATGAAATGCAATCTTGGCTGACCGACGCGAGCAATATGCAAGGCGGATACGCCGAGCGTGTGTTGCTTCCGACTTCTGCTGAAGAGATTGCTGAGGTGTTAGCTGAGGCTACGCTAACGACGACGCCGGTGACGGTCGCAGGCGCAGGCACGGGCGTGACCGGTGGCCGCATTCCTTTCGGCGGCACGGTGCTGGCGCTGGATCGGCTCAATGCGATCAAAGCTATTGAGGCGAACACGGCGCGCGTTGAGGCGGGCGTAATTCTCAACGACCTGCAACAAGCTGTGTCGCAACGCGGACTGCTTTATCCGCCCGACCCTACGGAATGGAGTTGCCAGTTGGGCGGCACGGTGGCGACGAATGCGTCGGGCGCGCGCACTTTCAAATATGGCACGACGCGCGATTACGTCACGGCGCTGCAAGTTGTATTGGCGACGGGCAAGATCATCGAATTGCGGCGCGGCGAGTTTCGTTTTGATGCGAAGGGTGAATTACGTCTGCCGTTGGTGAGTGGAAAGACGCTCGAGGTGCAGTTGCCTGCTTATCGCATGCCGTCAACGCGCAAGCACGCGGCGGGTTATTACGTCGCGCCAGAGATGGACGCGCTAGACCTTTTCATCGGCAGCGAAGGCACACTCGGCGTCATCACCGAAATCGAAGTGCGGCTGTTGCCGCAACCTGAAAACGTGTTGGCCGGCATCGTCTTTTTTGAAGAAGAAAAAGACCTGCTCGCCCTAGTCGGTGCCGCGCGCGCGCGTTCGCTAGCGACGCGCGCCACCAACGGCGCGGGGATGGATGCGCGCGCATTGGAATATTTCGACCGCGCGGCATTGGAGTTTTTGCGTCCGCATCATCCACTCGTGCCTGAGAGCATGGCGGGAGCCATTTTCTTTGAGCAGGAAATCACCGCTGCCCACGAAGACGAACTGATGAGCGCGTGGCTCGAATTACTGGAAGCACATCACGCGCGTTTAGACGACTCATGGTTTGCGACCAACGACAAAGACCGTCAGCAACTGCGCGCCTTTCGCCATCACTTGCCCGTGCTGGTCAACGAATGGATCGCACGCCACGGCCAGCGCAAAGTCTCGACCGACATGGCCTTACCCGATGCGACCTTCGCTGAGATGCTCGCGTTTTATCAATCGTCGTTGCGCGCGGCGCACTTGGCTTATGTGATCTTCGGCCACATCGGCGACAACCATTTGCACGTCAACATGCTGCCGCGCAACGAAGCCGAAGCCGCGCAAGCCCGCGCGCTTTATACCGAATTCGTTAAACGTGCCGTAGCGTTCGGCGGTACGGTTTCAGCCGAACACGGCATCGGCAAAATCAAACGCCCTTATCTCGAAATGCTTTATGGCGAAGCAGCCTTGCGCGAAATGGCAAAGCTCAAACGCACTTTCGATCCTGCCTGGATATTAGGCAGAGGAAACCTCTTGCCCGTCCCCGCAGCCTGATCGCTCGCCCCTTCTGTTTTTCTATTCACTTTCAAACATCGCTGCGCGGCTGGGAATAACCCAGCCATACGTCGGTATTGATACGGCGTGAAAGGAGAGACGATGTTCGAGACGTTAAGACAACACTGGCCGGAATATCTGATCGAAGCCGCTGGGTTAGGCTTCTTTATGATTTCGGCTTGCACGTTCGGCGTGCTGCTCGAACATCCGGTTTCACCTTTGCGGCAAGCGATTCCGCACGATGACGCGCGGCGGGTGTTGATGGGGCTGGCGATGGGCTTAACCGCCATCGGCATCATCTATTCGCCGTGGGGCAAGCGTTCGGGCGCGCACATCAATCCGTCAGTGACGCTGACGTTCTGGCGGTTGGGAAAAATGAAAACAGCGGATGCGATCTTTTACATCGCCGCGCAATTCATCGGCGGCTGGCTCGGTGTCGAAGTTAGTTCGGCGATTTTGCGCGCCACGCTCGCGCATCCTGCGGTGAATTACGTGGCGACGCTGCCCGGACGATTCGGCGTGGGCGTGGCTTTTTTCGCCGAGTTCATCATTTCGTTCGTGATGATGAGCGTCGTGTTGCGCGCATCGAATCACGAGCGACTGGCGCGTTATACCGGTCTTTGCGCGGGCGCGCTGGTGATGGCTTACATCAGTTTAGAAGCGCCGCTTTCCGGCATGAGCATGAATCCGGCGCGCACTTTCGGTTCCGCTGCGACAGCGCATTTGTGGAC
>JABFSD010000923.1 GCA_013140935.1 Acidobacteriota bacterium | reverse complement strand
CAACAAGCTCAGTGCATTCAACGCGGTTTCGATTTCGCCTAACTCAATGCGGTAGCCACGACTTTTGATTTGCGAGTCTGCCCGTCCCAGAAAATAAACCAGACCGTCGGCTTCCATGCGCGCCAAGTCGACCGTGCGATAAATGCGTTTAGAAGAGTCGCGCGGGTCGGCGATGAAAGCCGCCGCCGTCTTCTCTGCATCGCGCCAATAACCGGGACTCAGGCCTACACCACCGATGAACAAATCACCGACTTCACCGACGGGCGCGGGTTTGAGTTCGTTGTCGAGCACTAACAACTCCTCCCCCGCGCAAGGCAACCCGATAGGAACTGGTTCGTCATCACTCGCCGGACAAGCAGGCATGGTGTAATAGCTGCTCGCAATCGTAGCTTCGGTCGGGCCGTATAAATTGGTGAACTGCACGTGCGGCAAGCGTTGCATCCAATAACGTAAGCCGGGCGTAGGAAAGACTTCGCCACACCACATCAGCCGCTTGAGTGCCGGAAAATCGCAAGGTTTCGGCGCATCGAGCTTCGCCCAATAATTCAATAACGAAGGCACCGAAAACCACTGGGTTAATTTTTCTGTGCGGATATATTCCGCCAGCTTATTCGGCAATAAACTCAATTCCGCCGGAATTAAATGTAACTCCGCTCCGGCGGCATAAGCGCCGAAAATATCATAAGTCGAAAGGTCGAAATGCAGCGGCGGATGACCTGAAACCTTATCCGTCTCATTCGTGCCGAAGTAACTCACCGCCCAATTGACGTAATGAATCACGTTGGAATGTTTGATGATTACGCCTTTCGGCACACCGGTCGAGCCGGAGGTAAATAAAATATGTGCGGCATCTTCACTGGAATTCTGATAACTCAACGGCGCTGCTGAATAATTCGCCACGTCCTGGCGGAAAAACGAACCCGGCAATGCATTTTGACCTTGCTCATCCATCAAGCCGATTTTCGGTGCGTCAGTTAATTGGGCGGTAACTAAAACTTCGCTCAATAACTTTGTCACCGGCCCGGCTGCCAAAATCACACGCGGCGCACAGGCTTCGACGATCATCGCCAGTCGTGAAGCCGGGCTGGACGAATCGAGCGGAACATAAGCGCAATCGGCTTTCAAGATTGCCAACTGGCATAACAGCGCCGTCGGCGATTTTGGCATCAGGAAAGCTACGCGGTCGCCGCGCTGACAACCCGCTGCCTGTAACAAGCGCGCGAGTTGATTGGAGGCTTGTTCCAACTCGCCGTAAGTTACGCGCTCCCCTTTCATCACGACGCCGATGGCATCAGGGCGCTTTTCGGCCTGCTTAGTGAGCCATTGCTGCAAGAGCTTGACCATGCGTTATCTCCTTTTGTGCGAGTTGAAAAACCTGATTGATATGCGTGAGTTCCGCTTGATCGGGCGGAATGTCCAGAATAAAAGTCTGATGGCCTACGTTGATGTAACGACGAATTTCTGCCGCGACGCGTTCATAACTGCCGACAAGGTAAGGACAGAAAGTTTTGTAATTTTGAAATGGAATCAGCCAATAAGGATTTTCTTCCCCAACTGGCTTTTCGCCTAACTCAGACAGTTGCCTATGCCACACTGAATCAGAGACTTTCATCGCCAATTGATGCGTGAGTTGCCCTTTGCGATCTGAAGGAAAGCGCGCGTGGGCTACTTCCCAGGCTTCGGCTTCGTCAGCGCGCGCGATGACGCCGACGCGGACGCCGGAATTTAATCCGTCAGTTTCCGGTTGCTGTTCATATTCACTCACCGGCTTGGGATATTTAATCGCCGTGGCATCCAAAGCCTTTGCTGCGGCAAGGCCGGCTTCAGACGAACCGGAAATCAAAATACCAGGGAACAACTCCGCCGGTAACGGTGGCGTCATTTTCACGTTATCCACTCGGTAAAACTTGCCTTGATAAGTTACAGGAGAGTTACGGCTGAGTAACTGCTTGATAATCGTCGTGTATTCAATCAGCCGTTCATAACGCTGATCGTGCGGCGTTTGGTCGCCTAGCGAGGTTAAATCATTCTTGAATCCGCCCGCGACCAGATTCAAATAAATGCGGCGTCCATAAAGATGCGCGTAAGTGCTAATCATTTTGGCAGCGGTGTAAGGATGCATATACACCGGCTGCAAAGCCACCAGCGGGCAAAGTGTTTTAGTATTTTCCAAAATCACTTGCGCGACGAGCCAGGCGTCTACCAACGAGTTATCGGTGTAAACCAAAATGCCGGTACACCCGGCGGCTTCGCTCCATTGCGCGACTTCGATAACGTTTTGCAGATAACGCCCCTGCTCGACCTGACTCGATTGCGGACAGGTAGAAAATATTTCCAATTGCATAGCCTCTAGCTCTCCCATCATTTCGCCCTTTCTGATGAAGATAAATCAGACTAACTTGTTGTTTTACTAATTTGTTGCGCAGCGTTGGCAGCACTTCGCTCTCTGCTGACCAAGTGAGGGCTAAGCTAATAAATTACTCACAAATAATCATCGGCACTGAAAGGCTGGCTCGTAGATGTGAGGATAGCGAAAAGCAATCATACATCCAGCCCAAAGGAAAATATTTATTCGACCAGTGGGTTATACGCCACAGCTAGTTCCGCGTCCACTCGCCCGACCTGCCGCCGCTTTTGCGTTCAAGGCGAATGTCGGTGATTTCCATGCGTTTATCGAGCGCCTTGCACATATCGTAAAGCGTCAAGGCTGCGACGGAGACGGCGGTGAGCGTTTCCATCTCTACGCCGGTTTGCGCGCTGGTCGAGGCCGTAGCCGTAATGCGCGCGCCTTCATCATTCAACGTGATTTGTATGTCGGCGTGCGAAAGCGCCAGCGAATGACAAAGCGGTATCAATTCAGCACAACGTTTGGCCGCCATGATGCCCGCGAGCCGCGCCGTTTCGAGCGGATCGCCTTTGGGCGTGCGGCGTTCACGAATCGCGGCCAGCGTCGCCGCCGACATTTTGACGAAGCCGCTCGCTTCGGCTACGCGCGCCGTGACGGCTTTCGCGCCGACATCCACCATCGTGATGCGGCCTTCGTCGTCCAAATGAGTCAGCTTATCGGTCATAAGGCAATTGAATCACTTCAGCGAGTTCGCCCGTCGCAATCATCGCTTGTTCTTCGGGCACGACGATCAGGCAATCGGCGCGCATAAAAGCGACCAGATCAGAAGAGCCGACCCACTTGAGAGGCTCGACTTCAGCGCGGCCATTGCGAATCTGCAAGCGTCCGGGTTGATGGCTGCGACGCGGCGGAGCACCTTTCACGTGCTGCGTGACATAAGCCCGACAGCGCGACAAAGCTAACTCACTCGCACCTTGCAGCTTACGCAAGACGGGCAAAGCGAACAGATGAAACGACACCGCGACAGATACGGGATTGCCCGGCAAGCCGAAAATCACCTTGTCACCCAGCTTCGCAAAGACCGTAGGCTTGCCCGGGTGCATCGCTACTTTTTCAACGATGATCTCAGCGCCCAAGGCTTGCAAAGCGGGCTTCACCAAATCGTAATCGCCCATCGAAACGCCGCCCGACAACATTACGACTTCGGCCTGCGAAAGAGCTTCGGCAATCGCTGCGCGCGTAACCTCGAAATCATCTTTCACAATGTCGGTGCGAATCACTTCGCATCCGGCGCGTGCGGCGTAACCCGCCAACGAATAGGTATTGGAATTGCGAATCTGTGCCGCACCGGGCGTTTGATGTGCTTCAACCAATTCGCTCCCCGTCGAAAGCAACGCCAGACGCGGGCGCGGCGAAACCCTGACCTGCGCGTAACCGAAACTCGCCAGCACAGCGGCGACAGCGGGCGTAATCAACGTCCCTTCATTCACGACCAACTCGCCACAACGCGCTTCGCTGGCGCGCGGCGTGATGAACTGTCCAGCTTTGACTGCGGCGTTCAGCGTAATCGTTCCATCAGCATTGACTTGAATGACTTCGATCTTCTCGACGGCATCGGCTCCAGCCGGGACGGGCGCGCCCGTCATGATGCGAATGGCTTGTCCGCGACGAAGCGTACCCGAAAACGAAGCGCCTGCGGCGATTTCACCAACAGATTGCAACGTAACCGCGCTCGCGGCGTTCGTGTCTTCGGCACGCAACGCATACCCATCCATTCGCGCGCGGTTAAAAGGCGGCATGTCAAGGTCAGACAACGCAGCGGCGCGCACGATATGCCCCACTGCCTCCGCCAGACGAATGGTCTCGGATGGCAAAGTCGGCGTATGCGCAAGCATGAGTTCGAGCGCGTCTTCGATGCGCAGCATAAAAATTCTGGTGTGAAAGGAAACCGCCGCGCGTTAAAACAGAAAAGCCGCTCGCAGGTAACGAGCGGCTCAATGTGTTCGGCGCGAATGATTTTTGATAGGCCAACGTTGATTGGCAGGTTAGATGGCGGAGCCGACGGGACTCGAACCCGCGACCTCCGACGTGACAGGCCGGCGTTCTAACCAACTGAACTACGACTCCGCATTGTCAAAACTCATTACCGGGAACAGGTGATAGGCACGGTGGGACTCGAACCCACAACCTTCACCTTGTAAGGGTGACCGTCTACCATTGACTGTACATGCCTCCCTTGCGAACGGGGCGCATACTAGCGAGCGGTTTGACGATCTGTCAAGCGTTGCTCCAAAAATAACTTGCTCTATACTGGCGGCGTTACCAATCCTTTTCCCGCAGATTTTTCTGCCCGCTTTTCTGAGTGACCAGATGCGAAAATTTATTCTGTACAGCTTCATCATCGTTGCCCTAACCGTGGCTCGCGGTGTAGCGCAAGACCCGCTCGACCAGACCAACACGATTCGCGTCAACACCGATTTCGTCTCGATTGACGTAGCCGTTTCTGACCGCAAGGGCACGAGCAATTTGCCGCGCCTGAACGTGGAAGATTTCGCCGTGTTTGAAGACGGCGTGCGCCAAAAGATCACGTCCTTCGCCGCGCTGGATGAGCCTTTCAATCTGGCATTGTTGCTCGACACGTCGGGCAGCACGCGCGACGAAATTGCGATGATGCAAAAAACCGCGCGACGCTTTCTCAATTTGTTGCGTCCGCAAGATCGCATCGCCGTGTTGCAATTCAATCAGGAAGTCGAACTCATCAAAGACCTGACCAATGATCGCGCCGCGCTGGAAAAGGCGCTGGATGAATTGCAAGCTGGCAGCGGCACCGCCTTTTACGACGCATTGCAACTCTCGCTCGACGAAGTCTTTCGATCCGTCAGCGGACGCAAAGCCGTCATCGCGCTCACTGACGGCGTAGACTCGTTCGGCAAAACCACTTACGAAAAAGTGTTACCGCAACTCGAAAGCGCGGGACTCACGCTTTACGTGCTTGAACTAAATACCGAGAAGTTTGCCGAAGAGCGTTATCTGCGCACTTGTCAGGACGCCGGACATTTCCGCTTTTCGCGCAAGCAACTCGATAAATACGTCGCCGCATTTATGAAAGGCGGCGCGCCGCGTTGGTTTGAAGATTCGTGCAAGTTGGAAAAACTCGAAAAGCTGCAAATCAATCAGCGGCTTTATGAAGTGGCACGTGCTGAGTTACGCGAAATGGCGGAACAAACCGGCGGGCACGTCTTTCCCGTTAAAGACCTGACGCAACTCGATCCGGCCTACGCACAAATTGCGGAAGAATTACGGCTGCGATATTCGCTGGCCTATTATCCTTCCAACGAAAAGCACGACGGCAAATGGCGCAAGCTGCGCGTCGAAATCAAACGCTCCGGTCTGGCGGGAAAACTCGTCCCGGTTATCGCGCACCGCGTAACTAAAACGCAGGCTTAGTGCAATCCGCACTCTATTTTTCTGGAGGAAATCTGACGATGAATTTTATGAAACTGTTATCGTTGACGCTGCTCATCACGCTGTCGAGCACCGTTTTCGCGCAAGACAAAACCGCAACCACTAACCTTAATCCCAAAATGTCTGACGAAGATCGCGCCAAAGCACTGAAATGGATGGATGAAGCT
>JABFSD010000947.1 GCA_013140935.1 Acidobacteriota bacterium | reverse complement strand
CTGAAGTCCACGCTACTTTTGTTGCAGCTTGCCGCCTTTCGCAGACAGCATCAGTTTGATGAGTTCTTCGGTGACTTTGGGTTCGAGTCCTTCGGTGTGGCCTTTGTCGAGGCGCACGACATCGGCTACGACGCGCCCGTCCTGACAATCGGGAAAGACCAGCGCGTGCGCCTTGCCCGGCGCAGGCAACAAGCCCCAGCCCGGACGCAGCAAATTTAACCGCGATGAATCATAAATGTATCCGGCTTTCGCATCTACAATCTCAACCGGCGCGCGACGCGGGCCGCAAGCGTATTTCTTCGCCCACTCAGAAGTTTCAGGTACGCCTTTGTCGTCAACCTCTCGAATGCCGGTCGTGTAAATGAAAGAGAAGTCAGCCGTCGGCAATTCGCGCAAGGCTGCCATCGCCGCAGACATCGCGGGTGCGGGTGCAGTCGCCGGAGCAGCAGCAGGCGCAGCCGTCGGCGCAAACGTAGCCCCGCGTCCCGGATTGCCGCCGATGCGTCCGCCGCTCAAACTGAGAAAGCCGTCTACTTTGTCTTTGAAAAACTCGGTGCGAATCAAACGGTTCGAAGTCATGCCGCCTTGCGAATGTCCGGCGAGCCAGAAGGCTTTGATGTTTTCTTTGCCGACTTGTTCGATGACGAAATTGACGATGTTCTTGAGGTATTCGTCATCCGCCTCAGACCACGCGCGCGTAGGCGCATTCGGCGTAGCCACTACCAGCCGATGTTTGGTCGTGTAATCCAACAGCGGAAAATAATGCCGCGTCCAGTTTCCATACGAACCGCCGCCGTGCAGGCTCAGGATGAACGTGACCTTCTCGCCTTTCTGCAAGTCGCAGGGGTAATCGAGAAAGTAAGTGCGGCGGGTTTTCATCTCTACGACGTTGCCTTGATTGATGACCGTCGGGCTAGAGCATTCGCTGTCAGGGCAATGCAAATAAGGCGTCGTCGTGCAGGTCGTACCGGCAAAACGAAATGGCTGATTTTGCGCGCTGGCTGAACCCACCAGCAACAACGCGAAGAGTGAAAAGAAAATTTTGTTCATACGAATTTCTCCACAATGCGCGTTCGTAGTTCCGCCTTTAGGCGGGCGGTTTTCAATGCGAGCCGCCCGCCTAAAGGCGGAACTACGAACGCGGTTAATAACGTTGATAAGTGCCTTTAATGGGGGCTTGCCCCATGCCGGGCTTGCTGAAATCGCAGACGCCCGTCGGAAAGACCGCTTTCATACGAGCTTGCTGCGCCGCGCTAAATATCACTTGGTAGTCAGCAAAGTTGATCGCTTTGAGTTGGCACTTGGCGATGTCGTTCGTGAGCGGAGCGCCCGCTACCATTCGCGGTTCGCTGTGAACGGGATAAAACGCATTGCATTTGCCCTTGCCATCAAAGCTCGCCGTTTCGTTGATGCGAACGCCTTGCGCATCCCAACAAGCGTCAATTGCCTCAGCAGGTTTGTGGCGAACGACTTTATCGGTGTTGAGCGGCGCGGGGTCAGCCGTCAGCGCGTCTAACCATTTCGTCATCGCGTCGAGCGAAAGCGCCGCGAGGTCTGTGACGGGTGTTGCGCCGCGTTGGATGGGCGGCCCCGTCCAGATGATTTGATTGTCAGAACGTTGGTTGGCGCGTTGGAGCCGCGCGCGAATCGTCAAATCGCGGTGGCGGTCGTGGATGTCGCCAATCGCATCGGTATAAGGCCGCGCATGCAGGATAGGTACGTTCGCCAATCCGCCGCCGCCCGAATTGATGAGGCCGCTGGCATAAAGCGCGCGCGTCGCTACGTCATCACCGATGGAACGTTGCGCGACGAAACCGCCATCAAGATCGTTTCCGCCGATCTTTTCGTTGAGTTCGAGAAACTCATCCACGCTGATTGCGCCGCTGTTCAAAGCCAGCAAGCCGTATTGCAACCCTACGTTGTCTTGCGGCTTGCGCGCGAAACCGGTCTGCGGGTCGCGTCCATAAATGTTGGCGCGCATCTCCTGCATCGTGCAGCGCACGCCTTTCGGATTCGTGACCGGATGATAGACCTTGCTTTCGTCTTTCATCGCGCAGCCCTTCGCGTTCGTCGCCGTCAGCACCGGCACGAACGAACGCTCCCACGCGGCGGTCGTACCTTTGGTGAAGCCTTCGACGGCGGTCTTCTTCGCGTCCGTCCAAACGCTCGCATCGGCCTTGCGCCAGAAGTTTTGCAACAAGCCCGCATCCGCCGTATGCAGCGACGAATCGGGAAAAGACAACGTAGGTTGCAAGCCATCCAGCAAGCCCGGATAGATTTGGGTGATGACCAGTTGCTGAATCGCTCCGCCCGAACCGCCAAAACCAACCGTCCATTTCGGCACGCCGTAACGTTCGATGAAATACTCTTTGAGCATCATCAACGCTTCGCCTTGCAACACTGCGTTGCCGTGCTGTTGATTGACCAGTTCGGTCGAGATCATAAAAGCGAAACCGCGCGATAGATAAAGATGATTCAACGCGGCATTGGCTTGATTCACACCCTGGTTATATTGCGTCCCCGCGCCACCGCCGAAGCTCACGGCGAGCCGATGATTCCAGCTTGCGCTGGGCGTCCATTGATTGCCGTTCGTTTCAGGATTGGGGTCGTCGAGCACAGCGATGCGATAGATGCTGCGATTGATCGTGCCGGAATCTACGCGAACGATGTAAGGCACCGTCTTGCCGTCAATCGTGGTCGTCGTCGTGAGGTCGTCAGGCCGTTTTACCGCATCCGTCAGTGGCTTAAAGGTGTTATTCGTCGAGCGATAAAAGTAATCAATCTTTTGCTTGGCCGAACAATGCGCGTCGAGCGGTTCGCCCAAGCCTGACTCGACGGTGCGGCATTCATAAGGCGTCAAGTGCGGCCCCGACAGAATCGGCCCGGTGATGGGATAGTTCATGACTTTCAACTTCGCTTGTTGCTTTGCGGCTTTTGCCAGCAACGTATTTTCGCCGAGGTTGAAGCCACTCACCACGCCGCGCCAAGCGGTTCCGTTGGGCTTGAGTTGGCTCGTGACATCTTTGCCGTTGAGCGTCAGCGTGGGTCGTGCAGGCGCTTTGACTTCGATCAAGGCGTCGCCGCCGCTGACCAAATCAGGGCGCGATGAGAGCGTTTTGATTTCGAGCTTTGCTTGCGCATTAACGCTGAAGCTGAACAGTATCAGCGTGAACGAAGCAGTGAGTGCGTGGCGGAAAAAGTTCATCATCGTTTTCTCAAGCCGGAATGAAATTGGCGTCATCAAAATTCCTCGAATACAATGCCGACTATGGCGGCAAAAGACCTCTATCACGAACATGTCAAAACTGCGTTGGAAAAGGACGGCTGGACGATTACGCACGATCCTTACCGACTGAAATGGCGGGGCCGCAAGAAGATGTTGATTGATCTCGCCGCCGAAAAACTGCTGCTGGCCGAAAAAGGAACCAGCAAGATTGCCATCGAAGTCAAAAGCTTTGTCAGGACTTCAAGTCTGGAAGACCTTTACAACGCGGTCGGTCAGTTCATTCTTTATCGCAAGGCGCTGCGCAAAACCGAACCTGCCCGCGACCTTTATCTGGCGATTCGCCAGAGTGTTTATGACGACCTGTTTGACGACCCGAACGAAGACTCGTTAGTGCTGGAAGACGGCATCAAAATCATCGTCTTCGCGCCTGAAACTATGGAGATCGTTTTATGGATTCCACCAATAACCAATTGAACCAATACCGTGCAATCATCGAGCAGACGCTCACCGACATCGCCAACTACATTCCGCAAGACAACGAAGCGCCGCACAAGACGCTGTTTGACCGCAACGCTGACAGTTACGGCGTAATCGAAGTCGGTTGGGATGATTATCACCGCGTCCATCAATTCATCATTCACGTTGAACTCATCAATGGAAAAGTCTGGGTGCAAGCCGACAACACCGACCTGAATGTCACCAGAGAACTTGAGCGCGCCGGCATTCCGAAAAGCGCCATCGTGTTGGGCTTTCATTCACCCTCCGTGCGGCCTTTCACCGAGTACGCCATCGCCTAACCACGGCTACTTTTCATTGCCTGCGGATTTCACTTCCACCTTCGGCTCCAACCCCAGATGCTCGCGGAACCAAGCCGCCGCCGCGTTAGAACTGATCTCGAACGCTTCGTTGATATACATCTCAAAGTGCGTGATGCCTGCTACGGTGACGAGTTTCTTGGGGCCGGTTAGCACTTCCATTGCCGCGCCAGCGTTATCGGCGTTGCGAAAGAGTTCTTCTTTTTCCGCGACGATAAACATCACGGGGCGGTTGCCTACGGCTTTCAGATAATGGAAGGGGCGATATTCGGCGACCATCTGATTGGTTTCGACATCCACCATGCGGCGATAAGAGAAGCCGGTCTCAAATTCATCGCCTTTGCCGGTACGCGCGCGGGCGATGGCGTCTTCGAGCGCGCGTCCGGTGAGCGGCACGGGAGCGGGCGCGGCGTTCTTGCCGCTGATCGCAGGCACTTGCATAGCAATGGCTTTAACGCGGGCGTCGAGCGCCGCCGTCACTACCGTATTGCCGCCCGCGAAACTCGAACCCCAGATGCCGATGCGGTCGGGGTCTACGCCGGGTTCGCCTTGCAGGTATGAAATTGCGTTGCGGTAATCTTCGACTTGCTTCAACGGGATCAGCCGCGTGCGTTTGGTCGTTACGTCGGTTTTGGCTTCGGTATAACGCTTGTCATCGCGCACCGGCTCTTTCTCGCCGCGACTGACGGTGGGTTGGGCTTGCGCGATGAATGGGTCGCTCGAACCCCAGCCGCGATAATCAATGACCATCGCTACCAAGCCGCGTTCGGCGAAGCGCGCGGCGTATTTCTCAATCGAAAAATGATTGCCCGCCCAGCCTTGCCCCAACACGATGCCGGGCGTTTTGCCCGTCGCAGAAAATCCTTTCGGGAAAAAGATTTTGCCGTAACAAGCAATGCCGTCGCTGTAAAAAGTAATCTCGCGCGTCGTGACGCCTTCGGCCAATTGATAAACCCAATCGGCAGGCCATAAGCCGGTCTTGCGCTGTTTTTCGGCGGGCTTGGTTTCTTGCGCGACTGAGAAGAGTGACAAGCAGCAAAGCAGAAGTAATAAAAACAGGTTGTTTGGTCGGTTCATAAACTCGCAATGAATGCGAGGTGTAGCGCAGGTTGGTAACCTACGCTACACCTCGCAGGTTAGAAACTCAGCCGCGCCGCGAACTGAAATGCACGCGGCCCGCCTGTACCAAAGATCGGACTGACGCGCGAAGTCGGTTGTCCAAACACATTGTTCGGATTGTTACGTCCTGCCGTAGTGATAACGCCTGCCGCATTCGCCACCGGACGAATGTAAGCCGCGCTCGCCAATGAGCCGCTGAATCCGCCGAGATTGGCGATGTTCAGTACGTTGAAGCCTTCCGCAATCAAACTGAGTTTGATCTTTTCTTTCATCGTGATGACGCGCGTCAGCCGCAAGTCGTGCGCGATGAAGCTGTCGCCTGACGAAAAGTTATCGGGCAGCACGATGAACGGATAAGCCGTACCGATCACGTCGCGTTTGTCCTTCCCGATTTGTTGCAACGGCGTATCTTTCGGCGCAGGAATCGCGGCGTTATAGGCATCTACCAAACGGCGAATGTCAGCCGTGTTGAGTCCGCGTCCGAATTGATTGAACGACATGCCGGGCAGCATGTAAGCGAAAGTGCCGTCGCCTTCTACGTCAAACGAACCGAGTTGCACGGTGCTGGTGTCGCGGCTGCGCATTTGCCAGATCGTAGAAAGTTGCCAGCCGTTCAACGCGCCGCGAATGAAGGCATGACCTTTGGATAATTCGGGCAAATCCCAAATGCCACTGAACGTGAATTGATGTTTCGGACTCGCGCCCGACAAGCCGAAGTTTTGCGCCGAATCGGTGAAGCTGTTCGGCGTCGCGCCATTCAACGGCGCGGAAGTCGTATAGCGTTGCGACGCATAAGCGCCCGTGAGCATGAAGCTATTCT
>JABFSD010001125.1 GCA_013140935.1 Acidobacteriota bacterium | reverse complement strand
AGGCGCGGGCCAGCTTGCCGATTTCGTCTTTGGATTGCACCGCGACACGCTGCGACAAATCGCCGCGCTCCATGCGCTGCGCTACGTTCGTCAAGGCTTCGACGGGGCCGAGAATGCGCCGCGACATGAAAAAGGCCACCAGCAACGCCGCTGCGCCCGCCAACAGTGCGGCCCACAATAATGAACGATTCACCGCGCCGACAAACAGGGCTTCGTGTGAAGCGTCGCCCGGTGGAAAGGCGATGACATACAAAGTACCAACGGTTTCGCCGGGCGCGTTTTCGATGACGACGTGCGGCGTATTCATCACGACGCCCCGCGCCGTACGCTGTTCCGCGTGCAGGGCCACGCCGTAATGAATGAGATGGTTGGGGCCTACGTCAATTCCGCGTGGCCCGGTGAAGGGCGCCGTAGCGGCGAGGATGTGGCGTTTGCCGTCTACCAGAATCAACGCCTTGCCCGCGACGGCACCGACTTGCTCGAGCGTCGTTTGCACGCCGTCCCAGCCCCCGCGCTCCCGGTAATGGCGCGTCAAGGCGACGCGGTAGCGTTCCAGATCGGTTTCGGTTCCCGAAGCGATGTAGCGGCCAAATTGATGCGTGGTGATGCGGCTGGAAAACACCGCGACGGCGGCAATCGCCACCAGCGAAACCAATCCCGTCATGACCAGCAGCCGCAGCCGCAAGCTATGTCTCACGCGCTTCCTCCGCGAATTTGTAACCGACGCCGAAGACCGTCACGATCAACGAAGGCTGCCCGCGTTCGGGTTCGAGCTTGCGGCGCAAATTCATGATGTGCGCATCCACCGTGCGCTCCAGCCCGTCGTAATCCCAGCCCAGCGCCTGCTCGACCAACGCCTGCGCGTGAAGACCTGTCCCGGCGCTTTGATGAGCGTGGCAAGCAGCTTGAATTCGGTCGGCGTCAACGTCACCGCTTGCCCGCGTATCAGCACTGTATGGTGTTGCAAATCCACGACGAGTTCTTTGCGTTGCAGGATGGCATCGCCGCCGTCGCCCGGCGATTCGAAGCGGCGCAGCACGGCGCGCACGCGCGCGACCAGTTCGCGCGGGCTAAACGGTTTAGTCACGTAATCATCCGCGCCCAAATCCAGCCCCCGCAGCTTGTCGTCTTCGGCGGCGCGCGCAGTCAGCATGATGATCGGCACGCTCGATTCCGCCCGCAACGCACGGCAGACATCCAGCCCGCTCAATTGCGGCAACATCCAATCCAGTACGATCAAATCCGGCGCTTGCGCACGCGCTGCCACCAGCGCCGCACTTCCGTCGTAAGCCAAAAACGTTTCATAGCCGCCGTGTTCCAGATACAGCTTGAGGGACGCCGCCGTCTTGCGGTCGTCCTCTACCACCAGCACTTTGCGCCGCGCATTTCCCATCATCCGGTCATTATAGCTCCCAGTTGTGAAGATGTGATGAAGACGTGAAAGGGGCAGCAATGTCCGGCGGTTCCCGGCCTTCCCGCGCAGCTCCCCTGACAATCTACAAAAGGCCGCGCATGCTCTCTCCTAGATCATCTAGGGGAGAGACACTCGTGGCGAAAAAACAAGCTGATCTGTTGCAGGGCACACTCGATCTGCAGATTCTGAAAACGCTGGCGTTGGGTGAACAGCACGGCTGGGGGATTGCTCAGCGCATTCAACAGACTTCGGAAGGTGTACTCAATATCAATCAAGGCTCGCTCTATCCGGCGCTTTACCGGCTGGAAGAGCAGGGCTGGATCAGTTCGTCGTGGGACGTGTCAGACAACAACCGGCAGGCCAAGTATTACAAGCTGACGCGCACCGGGCAGAAACAATTGGCCGAAGAGGTCGCCAATTGGGAACGCCTGTCGGGAGCGATTGAACTTGTGCTACAAAGCAGTTGAAGGAGAAGGTCATCATGCTGAAACGAGCGATGCGTAAGCTGCGTGCGTTGCTGTTTCGCGCTCGACTGGAATGCGAGATGGAACGCGAGATGCAATTTCATCTGGAACGCGAAACCGAAGAGAACCTGCGGCGCGGGATGTCGCTCGCAGAGGCGCGGCGTGCGGCGCGGATGAGTTTCGGCGGAGTCGAAGGGGTCAAGGAAGAATGCCGCGATATGCAACGTCCGCGGCCACTGGAAACGTTGTGGCAGGACGTGCGTTTCGGCGCGCGAATGCTGCGCAAAAATCCGGGCTTCAGCTTGCTGGCGGTAGTGACGTTGGCGCTCGGCATCGGCGCGAATACGGCGATTTTCAGTGTGGTGTATGGCGTGTTGCTGCGTCCGTTGCCTTATCAAGACGGGCATCAGTTAGTCGTGCTGCAACAATACTCGGCGCAATCGGGCGCGAACAGTCTCGGCTTTTCGGTCAAGGAAATCCGCGATTATCGTGAACAAACACAGACGCTCGCCGAAGTGACCGAGCATCATTCGATGACGTTCACCTTGTTCGGCGGCGCGGAGCCGGAGTTGATTCAAACCGGAGTGGTGTCGGCCAATTATTTCGAGATGATGGGCGTCAAGCCGCTGCTCGGTCGCACCTTTTTGCCGGAAGACGAAACGCACGGCGCGGACGCGGTGCTGGTGTTGAGTTACGATTACTGGCAACGCAGCCATCGCGGCGATCCGCACGTCACCGGACGGCGGTTTCGTATGAACGACCGCCCGCACACGGTCATCGGCGTGCTGCCGCCCGTGCCGCAATATCCCAACGAAAACGATGTGTATATGCCCACCGTGGCTTGCCCGACGCGCTCGTCTGAAGCGTTTCAGTCCAATCGCAACGGACGAATGATGAGTGTATTCGGACGGCTCAAATCCGGCGGCGAACTTGCGCAAGCGCAGGCTGACCTCAGCGTCATTGCCGACAATATGCGGCAACAACACGCTGACGCTTATCCGGCGCAACAGCGCTTTCATACATCAGTCACTTCCTTGCACGACGAGTTGACGCAGCGCGCGCAGAAGACGTTTTTGATTTTGCTCGGTACGGCAGGACTGGTGTTGTTGATCGCCTGCGCCAACGTAGCCAACCTGGCCCTCGCGCGCGTGATGCGGCGCGAACACGAGATGGCTGTGCGTACACAGATCGAGCCGCAACACCTCATCCGCCAATTGCGCAGCGCGGTATACGAATTCGATCTGGATACGGCGATAGATCAGGTGCGCACGCTCGAAGACACGGGCCGCGAAGCGATGGCTTCACCGCGACTGACGGCGACGCTGCTTAACTTATTCGCATTACTGGCGCTCGTCATCACTGCCGCAGGCATCGCGGGCGTCATGGCACTCGCTGCCGCGCAGCGTAGGCATGAGATAGGCGTGCGGCTGGCGCTGGGCGCGCGGCGCGATGCTGGGGCTGGTCATGCAGCAAGGATTGAAGCTGGTCTTGCTCGGTTTGTTATTGGGCGCGGCAGGCGCGTTGGCCATGACGCGCGTCGTATCGTCGTTGCTGTTTGCGGTCGAGCCGACTGACCCGCTTACGTTTTTGGCAATGGCGCTGGTGTTGCTGGGCGCGGCGGCGCGGGCCTGTTTTTTACCTGCGCGGCGGGTGACGGGCATCAATCCGATGATCGCTTTGCGCAGCGAATAGAGTTCGCAAAACAATCCAATCATTTTCAACCAGACAACTTATCGAAGGAGGAAATTGCCATGAATAGTTTGAAGTGCGTCTCAATGGTGTTCGTTTTGTTCCTGACGGGCGCGCTTTATGCGGGACGAAGCGAAATGGCTTCGCTCGGCAATCCGCTGTGTGCGCCAACAGGCTTAGAAGAGGTGGATTCGCTTTACCTGCGCAAGACGCAAACCGTCTAAGCCGCCCAAGCTGCACTGCCGGATCGCGTCGCCTTGCTGGCCGCCTAATGGAAGCGCGCCCAGTTAGGCGTGCGGGAATACATCGAAACCATCACCCTCAACGGCGCGGTTGATCCGAAGCTGTTTGAAAAACCGAAGCAGGCGCAATGAAGGAGAGTGCAAAGATGTACATTCAATTGGAACAGGCTGTCGCCGTGCTGCGGCGCACGCCTGACGTAGTCAACACAATGTTGCGCGACTTACCGACGGAATGGACGAGTCAAAACGAAGGCGGCGAGAGTTGGAGTCCTTTCGACGTGGTCGGCCACCTGATTCACGGCGAAGAGACTGATTGGATTCCGCGCGCCCGCATCATTTTGGAAGCGGGCGAAACGCGCGTCTTCGAGGTCTTTGACCGCTTCGCGCAATTCGAGCAATCGGCGGGCAAGCCGCTCAACCAATTGCTGGACGAGTTTGCGCGGCTGCGCGCGGAAAACTTGGCGACGCTGGCTTCGTGGCAATTGACGACGGAAGACATGCGCAAACAAGGCAGGCATCCTGAATTCGGTGCGGTTACGTTGGGTCAGTTGCTGGCGACATGGACGGTGCATGACTTGAGCCATCTGGCACAAATCAGCCGCGTGATGTGCCGCCAGTACACTCAGGCCGTGAGGCCGTGGCGGGCGTACCTGCCCATCCTGCAAGGGGAGGCGAAATGAAAAGCGCGTGTCTCTTGTTGCTGTTGTGCGGTGTCGCTTTTGCGCAAACACCAGCGAATGATTGGGCGCAGTGGGGCGGGCCGCAGCGCAATTTCAAATCTTCATCCACCGGCTTGGCGACAAGCTGGCCGGAAGGCGGGCCACGCAAGCTGTGGAGCCGTCCGCTTGGTGATGGCTATTCATCCATTGCGGTCACTGGCGGCAAGCTCTTCACGATGTATCGCAGAGGCGAGCAGGATGTGGTCATCGTGCTCGACGCCGCGACGGGCAAGACGATTTGGGAATACGCCTACGATGCGCCGTTCTGGAAAGAGCCGGACATGTCGAATGGGCCGGGGCCGCACGCCACGCCGCTGGTCACGGGCAATTACGTCTTCACCACTGGCGCAACGGGCAAACTGCATTGCCTGCACAAACAAACCGGCAGGCAGGTCTGGGCGCACGATCTGTTCAAAGAGTTCGGCGGCACGGTGCGCCCGAACGGTTATTCGTGCAGCCCCATGGCGTATCAAAACACCGTGATCGTGATGGTCGGCGGCGTGGGCAATGCGCTGATGGCTTTCAATCAAAAAGACGGCGCGGTCGTGTGGCAGAAACACGATTTCAAGAACTCGACTTCCTCGCCACTGCTCATCAACGTGGACGGACAGGAACAACTCGTTGCGTTTATGTTCGGCGAGATCGTCGGCGTTGATCCGAACGATGGCGCGCTGTTGTGGCAGCATCCGCACGAAACTGAGTTCGGCTTGAATACGATGACGCCCGTGTGGGGCGCAGACAATTTGCTGTAAGACGGGCAAGATCGTCTGGCGCGACCGCAGCCTGGCGCGCGCGACGTTTTTGCTGGCCGAAGGGCGCTTGATTCTGCTCGACGAAGACGGCCATCTGGCATTGGCTACTCCCTCAGCGGATGGTTTGAAGGTACAGGCCAAAGTTGCGTTGCTAAACCGGAACGCCTGGACGGTTCCAGCACTCGCGGGTACGACGTTGTATGTGCGAGATCGGCGTGAGGTATTGGCACTGGACTTGAAGTACAGCACCCGTCGCCCAATTCGAGTCGCCGCGAGAAATTTTCAGCTAAAGCCTCGCGTACAGCTTCAAAGCCCGTGCTGACGTACCTTTCGATCTGGATTCGTGGTGATGCTTTCACACCTTAGTTTCCTCCGGTTGTGCGGGCGCGAGTTTCTGCCGTTCTTCGGCTTTTTTGAGAGCTTTGCGGTATGACGCTTCTGTCGGGTAGCTCCGGTTGAAAAAGCGTCCGTGCCGAAAGCCGTAAACGATGAATTCGCATTGCACCGTGCGGAAGAACCAGCGTTGCCAGCGTGGCTTCAAGGTCTCGAAATAGCCTTCGAGGTAGCCGTGCATGAAAGTGACGAAATGATTGATCTCTGCGCGCGAAAACTCTTCGGCAAAGGGTCTCTGAATCACTCGCCGGTCAAAACGTTGGTCGTCATCGTCGAGCAATTTATACAGGCGATAGTTGACGCCGCCCTTGATGTCTA
>JABFSD010000654.1 GCA_013140935.1 Acidobacteriota bacterium | reverse complement strand
GAGGATACCGTGTTCGTCGCCGCCCCAACTGAAGCTCACGCCCGTAGCGCCTTTGATTTCAGGCATGTATTTCACGCGGTCGGAAGCAAAGGCCTTGATGCCTGCGTCGGTCGTCGCGCGGTCGTCGTAACTCTTGCTGATGACCGTCGCCATCACGGTCAACGATGAAGCGAAGTCTTCATACACCGCGCCGGTCTTGCCGCCGATGGCGCGATATTCGACATCCATAAAAACGTAAGAGCCGCTTTGCAATTCGGTCATCCCGCCAAGTTCGGGATCAATGTTGTAAGTGCCCGTGCTGCCGCCCGACAGGATTTCGAGCGGCAAGCCTTTTTGTTGCAGCTTGCGATAAGTCTCAATCACAGGCGTCATCACTTTGGTTGAATGATCGCGGCGCGCTTCATATCCGGCGACGTGCGCCGACGAACCCGAATAACCGTGAATGCCGCGCAACTTGAGGCCGGGCAGCTTGGCAATTTGTTCGGCCAGCTTGATGGCGACTTCGCCCGGAGGTACACCGGTGCGGCGACCGGCGGGGTCTACGTCAAGCATGAGGTTGAGCGTAACTTTGCCCGCGATGGCGGCGTCGCTGAGTTGTTGCGCGTGGACGAGACTGTCTACGGCAGACATCGTGTCGGGCGCGCGGCGCGTGAGTTTGACGAGGCGTTCGATCTTGGGCTTGCCTACGAGCTCTGACGTAATCAGCAAACCGCGCACATTAGCGTTAGCCATCGCTTCGGCTTCGCGGATGGTGGCGACGCACAGGCCGAGCGCACCGGCTTTAAGTTGGCGTTGCGCAATCTCAGGGCATTTGTGCGTCTTGCCATGCGGACGCAAATTGATTTTGGCGGCGCGGGCGTGTGAGGCGAGCTTGGCGATGTTGGCTTCGAGCGCGTCGAGATCAAGCAACAGGCACGGCGTTACCAGATCGGCTTTGGTGAGCGTACCGCCATTGTTGATTCGTGCTTCCGCCTCAGTCAGCGAATAGCCTTTGGTTTTGTTCAGCAACAACGTAGGCGCAGTGGCAACGACACTGCGCAACAGATTACGACGAGTGATGGTCATGACAGATGCCTCGAAATGGGTGGCACAAGCTGTCGAGCATTAGTTTCTACACAAGTCATAACGCGTATTGATTCCAAAGGACTTACAGTTCATCGGGCAAATACGCCGTTATTGAAAACAAAGAACTTACAGACTTGTGTAGAAACTAATGCTGTCGAGCTTGTGCCGCGTTATCTTTTAGCCTTTCACTTGCAACCGATGCTGCCAGTAATCAAGCACGACAGTGCGTCCGTTACAGCCAATGTCTTTCGCTTGCCAGCAGCACAAGCTCGGCAGCTTGTGCCACCGTTTCTATGGTTTGCGTGGATGCTTTTTCTTCCACTCTTCAAATTCTTTTTCAGCGGCGGGGCTGAGTTTCGGATAAATATCGCGCGTCTTGAACTTGCCGCTGCGCATGGCTTCTTCTTTGAAATCTTCGTTGTAAGTTTGCGTCTCGGCAGCGGCGATGACTTCGTCGAGGATGTTGGGCGCGAGAATCAATACACCTTCTTCATCGCCTACGACGGCGTCGCCGGGCAGCACGGTGACGGTGCCGATGCGCACGGGTACGTTCCAGTCTACGCCGACCTGATCGGCCATTGCCGAAGCATGCGCTCCGCTGTAATAGACGGGGTAATCCTTCCATTGCAGAAAACCATTGAGATCGCGGATGCCGCCGTCAACGACGATGCCGTTCGTGTTGCGCAACTTGATTGCCAGTCCGGTCATCGTACCCATAAACGTAGCGCGTTCGACCATGCCGCCCAACTCGACGACGACGACATCGCCCGCGTTGGCGTCTTCGCCCGCGCGCGTGTTGAAGCGGTAATCCCAATCGCCCTCTTTAGCGAGTTGTTGTACGGCCTCGTCAAGGTCGGGGCGCACGGGCAGATAACGCATCGTGGTCGCGCGGCCTACCATCTTGATGCCGGGTTGCGTAGCTTTGAGATGGCTGACGAAACAGTTTTTATAACCTTTGTTTTGCGCTGCGCCCCAGAGGTTTTCGATTTGCAGCGCCTTGAGCTTGGCGAGTTGCGCATCGGTCACACGCGGACGTTTGGGCGCGAGCACATCCATCAGCGGCGTCCAGGTATTTTTCTGCGTGCGCAAGCCGGACGGCACGGCGGTTTGGCTATTGGCAGCGGGCTTCAAGAAGTAAGCGGCGCAAAACACAACTAAAAGAACGGGCAGGACAGGCAGGAAAGTTCTCACACGAAACATGTCGCCTCCTCAAGTTCAGCGGTTAAAAATTATCAGGAAAGAGTTGCGGGAAAATCTGGCGGACATTCTATGTGCGAGGGTGAAACCTGACAAGACGGGTAAACCGCGCCGGCGCTAAATTACGACGAAGGCTTCGACTGGGCTTTGTCCAAACGACGAGCGAGCATCATTTGCCCTGCGTAGCTTTATTCAAACAACTGATGAAACAAGGGCTGCAAGTGCGCGACGGCTTGCTCTTCATCCTCGACGGCGCGAAGCAACGGCTCAAGATAACGGAGTTTTCGTGTAGTTTCGCGACGACGAACTGCATTGAGAACTTGAATTCGCAACTGGAGAAAACTACGCGCAACCTGATGTCATGACACTTTTGAAAACGAAGCACAGTAGACCGCGGATGACGCGGATGCAGCGGATCGGCGCGGATGAGGGCTGAAGATAATCCGCGAAAATCCGCCGCATCCGCGTCATCTGCGGTCTACTGTATTCATTGATGAACCCTCCTCTCGACAAAAGTGTCCTGACATTAGACGCGCAACGTGAAATGCTGGACGAATTCCGACCAACGCTATCGCTGGGTCGCGGCAAGCCTCTTGGAAGCCGAACCCCGCATGCGTAAAGTAGACAATTACGAACGACTGCCGCTCTTGCAACGCGCGATTGCGACCGCCGTCCAAACGCAGAATTTCAACTAAAAAATCGTCTGTTGGCCGCGCTGTCCAACTCCGCCCACAGACTGAATTTCAACTAGAATCTGGACAATGCCATGGAAGCACGTCCACAATACAAAACAGGGAAGCCGAAACGGGCCGGGAAGAAAGCGAAGGCTGAATGACACGACCGGTTATGAAGTGTGAATTATGCAACGGTGAAACGATCATCAAGAGCGGGCAGACGTACCATTATGTCGAGTCCGGCCTTGATAACGTTTATCTCGAAAACATTGAAGTGCGTGTTTGCCAGTCGTGCGATGCCGTCGCGCCGCGCATCTCGTGCATTCTGGATTTGCACGCCACTATCGGGCAGACACTGACCGCGCAAACGTATCCGCTGACCGGCGCGGAAGCCTGTTTCCTGCGCAAAGAGTTGGGCATGAAGTCAAAAGACTGGGCCGCGTATTTGCACATTGATAAAACTGCGCTGGCGCTATGGGAAAGTGGCGAGCAAGGCCTTGGGTTGCAAGCCGATCTGCTGATGCGGCTGCTTTATCTCAATCTGTCGTCAGCCCAACGCGGACGCGCCTTGCCGACCGGAAGCGTTGAACAATTGGCCGCCGTCGTTACGCAACGGACGGAGGGCCGGTCACTGTTCATCAATCCCTTGCAACCGCCGCAATATGCGTATCGAGCGGCGGCGTAAGTATTCTCTTCACTAAACATCAAAACCAAATTCAGGATTGAAAAAGCAAAAGATCAGAATGGCTGAAAGGAAAAAGCAAAAAAGGAATGTGGCATTATTTGTGGCGTTGCCACCTGTTATGCCCGCATTCCTTTTTGCTAAGTCATTGACTCTATTAGTGCGCTCGGCTGGACTCGAACCAGCGGCCTATTGCTTAGGAGTCTAAAAAGCCCATTTTGCTAGGGTTTTCAGCATCTTTCACGACCTGTCAAACAATAGAACTTTCACAACTCGAATCCATCTGTAGAATTCCAGAGCTTGCCTGACCTGTCAACCGTAAGTGGTACGGAAAATGGTACGGCGGCTTTTTGAGAGGGAAACACGATGCCGAGAGCAAACGAAGGTTCAGTCAAATTTCACCCGCAACGTAAGGCGCTGTATGCCCGCTTCACCTACCTTGATGAAGACGGGAAGCGCCGTGAGAAACGCCAACAGGTTAAGAACGTCACCGAAGGCAAACAACTCATCGAACAGTGGCAACGCGAACTGGCAGAGAAGGGAAGCCAGCACCTTGATGCCGCCAAGATGACTTTCGCGCATCTGGCCGAAGATTATAAAAAGCGCAAACTCAAGCCTGCCCAATACCGCGACGACACCAAAGTCAGTGGGATGCGTTCCTATCGGCATCAACTCAGCTACCTGAAAACCTTGCTCGAACATTTCGGCAAGCGGCTGGTGCAATCCATCCGCCACAGCCATTTGGAAGATTACCGCGAACAACGGCTGAACATGCCGACGCGCCACGGCAGGGAACGCACGGCGGCGGGCGTACATCGTGAATTGCAACTGATGCGCGCAATCCTCAATTACGCCGTGCGCGAAGGCTACCTACAACGCAATCCTTTCACGGCGGGCGAATCGCTCATACGCCACAGCGAAGAAACCAAACGCGAACGCATTCTTTCCCTGGAGGAAGAGCAACGGCTACTGCTGGCTTGCACTGACAAGCGCGACCACCTGCGCCCGTTGGTCATTTGCGCAATTGATACGGGCTTGCGTCGCGGCGAAATGATGGCCTTGCAATGGCAGGACGTAGATTTTGCCGATGGTGTCATTCGCGCGCGAAAGACGACGACGAAAACGCGCAAGGCGCGCAGCGTCGGCATTACGCCACGCCTCCGGGCCGAACTCGAAACGTTGAAGCTGGCGATGAAGGCCGACACCGATTTCGTTTTCCCGCAACGTGAGTTCGCCAAAGCCTTTCGCACGGCGAAGCGTCTGGCCGGACTCGATGATCTGCATTGGCACGATTTGCGCCACTCGATGACGACGCGCCTGGTTGAATCGGGGATGGCTGACAAATTCATCATGAAACTCACCGGCCACGAACAACAGGCGACGTTTCTGCGCTACGTCAACCCGAACGAAGACACGGCGCGTCAGGCCGCCGATTCGCTGCAAAAGTTGCAAGACGATTACGCCGAAGCTGAAAAGGCGAGCGGTTATGTGAACTGAGTTTCAACACGTTCGGCTGGCTACCGTGGGAGTAATTACCCCACGGGACAAACGCGCATCCTGACGCGCTGCTAGCCGATCTCCTTCAGGGAATGGCTGACAGGAGGCCAGTGATGGGCAAGCTAGATGGAATTATCCCGAATAACTACCGATTCAAGACGGCGCTGGGCTGGTTTACTTGGGAGCCGGAGCCGGAGTTGTTGCGTGACTTCTTCGCCGAATTCACGCAGAAAATTACAGAGGAATCAGCACGGATAGCGCCACAACAAGTAGAAGCACAGAAAATCGAAAAAGAAATGCTCGCGGCCGTGCGCTTGTTTTTCCGTACTCAATTGATCCTTTGCTTTCAACACGCGCTCTTTCAAGCGGCAGATGAAAGTTATGCCAGAGCGATACGGTATGCGGGCAAAGATGCGAGAAACGCAAAGAAAGACGCACTGGGAAAAGCCCGCGAACGTGCCGAAAACAGAATTGGCGGTTTCAGTGAGGAACCGGATCAAAGAAAAAAACGAGGCAGACCGGTAACTGTTGAAATGAGATTAGAGCAAAGTATCAGGCTCGTTTTTCAACGAGCGCATTTGGTAGAGACTCTTGCATCCCGACTTGAACAGGGATTGCCTGTGACGAGTAGCGGCTTGGCGAATGCGTTGGGTATGGGTGACAGAGGCGAAGGAGGAAGCGGAGGAAGTGGTGCAAGAATGGTGCGTACTCACTTAAAGAAACTAGGGAAGCCAGGACAGGAACCGGGCAAAGTGCTGGCCGATCTGATTGCGCAGGCGCGGACAGGTAATTCTGGCGAATAAGTCCGCTTGGCAATCGCGCCAATGCCGTATTCTGCGCCGCGTAGACGCACACAGACAAATTGAGGGAGTGGGGCGGACGAATTCGAGCCCGACCGACCCACCCTTAAACCCGACACTACTATCAGGCTG
>JABFSD010000664.1 GCA_013140935.1 Acidobacteriota bacterium | reverse complement strand
ATCGTATGGTTGCCGCGCGTGTGCGTCACGTTGTCGAAAATCTGGAACGTGTCGAGGAAGGTCAGCAGCGGCTGGTTGCCGTTCGCGCCCAGGTGGCGGATTTCCTGCCCCGGATTGAAGGCGATTTGCGACATCGCCGTCGCCGTGTCGGTGATGTTGACGCCCGGAATGCCGACGCTCTGCGCCAGATTGGTGCCGGCGTCAATCGAAGTCACCTTGAAGCCGATGCGGCTGAAGCCGAAACGAAATTCATTCAACCAGCTTGGGCTGAAGGTGTGTGTGTCGTTGAGCGCCAGACTTTGCGCGCGCACCAGCCCGTTGCCCGCGCCAAAGGTAAAGCCGGCATCGCCGTGCGGGATTGAAGCGGGCAGGAAGCGATGCGTGCGCTCGAAGCTATAGCGCCCGAAGAAGCGATTGTTCGAGCTGAAATAGTTGTCAATCTTCGCGTCGAACTGGTCGTCTTCGCGTTGCAGCACCGGGTTGTAAATGAAGTTGTTGATGATCTGCCCGTTCGCCGCGCGCGTGCCCGCGACGTTCGGCAATGGATAAAGCTCATCAATGATTTTCTTCGCCGCCGGATCGAACTGCGCCGCCGGAATGATATTGCCGGCAAAGGGCTGATTGGTCAGCGGGTTGTAAATGACGTTGGTGAGTTCCGAAAAATCGCCCGTGCGCATCTTCAGCGTCGGCACGTTCGAAAGATAGGTCTTGCTGTCGCGGATGCGCGTGCCCTGGTAATCGCCGAAGAAAAACGTCTTGTCCTTGCGGATATGCCCGCCCGCCGTGCCGCCGAACTGGTTCTGTTTGAAAGGCGGCGTTTGCGCTTTACCGTTGGCGTTGAGATTGCGGCGGTTCCGGTTGTTGAAAAAGTCGTTGGCGTCGAGCTTGTTGTTGCGCAGAAACTCGAACGCGCTGCCGTGAAAAGCGTTCTGCCCCGATTTGATCTGAATGTTGACGACGCCGCCGGACGAGCGCCCGAACTCGGCGGAGTAGGTGCTGGTTTGCACCTTGAACTCTTCGAGCGCGTCAACGCTGGGGAAGATCACGACCGAGTTGAGCCAGGTTTCGTTGTTGTCTACGCCGTCGAGCATGAAGTTGTTGTCGCGCGTGCGCATCCCATTGGCCGAAAACGACGCCGAAGCGCGCCACGCCAGACTGCCCGCGCCGTCAATGTTCGCGCCGGGAATGCCGCGCTGCACGCCGGGCAGCGTGCGTGTCAGCGCCACGAAATTGCGTCCGTTGAGCGGCAAGTTGACGATTTGCCGTTCGTTGATCGTGCCGCTCAGATCGGAACTATCGGTTTGCACCAGCGCCGCGCCGCCTTGCACTTCGACGGATTCACTGGCCGCGCCGATTTCGAGTTTCACGTCTACGCGCAACTTTTGGTCTACGCCGAGTTGCACATTGGTGAGATTGGCTTTCTTGAAACCATTCGCTTCGACCACGATGTTATAAAGGCCGGTGGGCAGGTTCGGCGCGACATACTCGCCCGATTCATCGCTGGTGATAGAACGCGTCAAGCCCGTCGCCGGGTGCGTAAATGTCAGTTTCGCGCCAGGGACGGAGGCACCGTTTTGATCGCTGACCGCGCCCAGCAGCGTGCCGCTCACGGCCTGTGCCAGCGCGGCGGATGGGGTTATCAAAAGGCTGAACATCGTCAGCAAAAACATACTCATTGAAAGAGCAATACTGCTTCTCTTCATTTCATAGACTCCTTAGTTGTGGGTTTTGAGCGCCGATAAAAACCGACTGGCTCGTTACCTGATGATGGTTTGCAATGTAGCTATGAAGACCTCAGACGCGCTCTAACACGCATGTGTTTCGCTGTACGCCTAAGCCTGTGATGGTACTCTCGACCACATCGCCTGCTTGTAAAAATCGTTGGTAATGGGTTCCGTTCCCAGCGGGCGAACCCGTACAAATCACATCGCCCGGCCATAACTCGACGAGGCCAGACAGATATTCAATTTGCCGCGCAATGTCGAAAATCATATCCGCCGTGCTTTCATCCTGTTTGATTTCGCCATTGAGCTTGAGCGTGAGTTGCAACTCTTGCGGATGCGGCACGAACGCCGCCGGCACGAGATAAGGCCCGAACGGCAAATAGGTCGGCGAACCTTTTGCGGCGACCCAATCGCTGCCCATCGCTTTGACGGCGTCACGGCGAAAGACGTGATCGCGATTGGTGATGTCGTTGACGATGCTGTAACCCGCGACATAACTCATCGCTTCGGCACGCGCGACGTGGCGCGCTTTGCGTCCGATGACGACGCCGAGTTCGAGTTCCCAGTCGGGCGCTTTGGCGTGCGGCGGCAAGACGATGTGGTCATACGCACCGGTCACGACCGAGACGGGTTTCGTGAACATATACGGATAACCGTTTTCAGCGCGGTCATCCATCATTTTCGTAGCCCATACGCGCCGCTCTTCCGCCGTCATGTTCTCAGTCCCGGGGCTATCGGCCTCATCAATAATCAAGTCAATGACGTGCTTTTTGTAATTCGCGCCCGAACAAAACACCTGACGCGGCAGATTGACCGGCGGATAAACGCGCAGTTGATCGAGCGCAATTCCGCCCGTCTCATCCAGCGAAGCGACTTCCCATTCCAGCGTAGCGAAATTCGTTTCCCAGTTTTCGAGCAACGCGAGTATCGAACCCGCTTCGGCCAAAATGGGCAGCGCGTCGGGCGCGAACACTTTGTCGTGCAGCACCAGTCCCGGAAAAGGTTTGCCGTCAGCCGCCGCAAAGGTTCCTAGTGCAAAAGGAGTCGAAGATACATCCGACATAAGTTTCTCCTTGTTAGCGTTCCATCGGCACGCCAAAAGCGTAAAGCGTGCCGTCTTGCGTCGTCAGATAAAATTGTCCCATCCCGCCTGACAGCGCATTGCCGCGTGCCGACGAAGTAATCGTTGCGCCACTGTTCCAAAGTTCTTTGCCCGTCGTGCCGTCAAGCGCATAAATCACCGAACGGTTGGCCGCACTCGACGTAGCGAACACTACGCCGTTAATCACCGTCGACGTCAGCGGCGAGGCTACATTGCGCGAAGCCCAACCTTTTTGCAGCACGAGCTTGCCGTTGGCCTCTACGACTTTCCACGCGAGAATTGCGCCATTCGTGGCAGCGTTTCCCGCAAAGCCCGCAGGCAATGCGCCGTTGTGCGCAACCAATATCCAGCGCGTGCCGTTCGCATCTTGATAACTCGCCAATGCTGTTGTGGCAATGGATGGATTGGTTCTCGCAGTCGTCGCCAACGCCGCAGACAAATTCGCCGCATCAAGCAAATGCAAGCTGCCGTCTTTGGCTGCGGCGGCAATCAACGTTTTGCTGCCGTGCTTAAACACGACAGGCGTCGAAGCCATCCCGCCGGTTGCTGAATAAGTCGCTTTGGTTTGCAACGTCTTCGCGTCAATCGCTGTCAACGCGCCTTCGCTCGTCGCCACGTAAATCGTTCCGTCAGGCCCAAACGCCGCGCCAGCCGCGCCGACGATGTTACCCTTCCACGTCGAAACTTTTTGCGTTTCAAAATCGAGTTGCCATAAGCCGTTCGCTGCACCACCACAGCCGTTTGTTGTCACCGCATAAGCCATGCCATCAACGACGATCAGGCCATTGGCATTAGCTCCGGCAGGCAAAAACTGCACCGGCGCGTGATAGTCCGCACCGTTCGACAAGTGCATCGCATGAATCATTCCGTCACGGCCGAGCGCGTAAATCACATTCGCGCCGCCGAAAAATACGCCGCCCATCGGAGGCTTCGTCGGTTTGTCTGATTTGACCGGCGGCGGGGTCGTCGGAATTTCAAAGCCTACGCCCGTTGCGGCGCGAATGGTTGTCGCGCCTGCTTTCGGTTCGCCGACGCTGCTGACGGCGGGCGTGCTACGACCGAATCCAAAACCGCCGCCGCCCGTCGCAATCGCCGATTCCGTAGGCCGCACGACACTCGTCGACGTTCCGCCGGAACAAACGCCTGACGCATTGACTGGCGCGGCTTTCAGCGTTTTCTCCCACTCCAATCGCCCCAAGTCAGTGTCAATCGTGTAAAGCTGGTTATTGCCGCCCGCGACAAAAGCCATCATGCGAAAGCCGCGATAACCGATCAGCAATTCCAACGTAGCCGGCGTTGAAAGTCGCGTAGGCGTTTTGCTGAGTTTGAGCTTCCAAAGAAATTTGAGATAGCCGGGTTGAGCGACGAGGTCTTTATTGATTTGCGCGTCGCCTTTGATCGTAGCGGTACGCTGCGCATTGCCGTTGTCGGTCAGCCAATCGTTGGTGCTGCGGAATTGCGCGAACGTAGTCGAAGCGCATAACAGCATTGTGAATAGAAAATACTTTTTCATTGTTGCGCTCCTTGCCTAATGCCGAAGCAGTATTGATAGCCGTCAAAAGTGCTGAGATAAACTTTGCCGTTCGCAACAGAGATGCCGCTCCAGTGATTCCACGAAGCAATCGTATCGCCACTCGACCAAAGCTCCTTGCCTGTTTGCGCGTCAAGCGCATAAAGCACCGCGTGCGTAGAGTTCTTAATGCGATTCGTCGCGCTGTTATATTCCAGTCCGATGTCATACGCCGCTTGATCGGTGTCTTCGCCGCTGCCGAAAGCGAAGACCACGCCGTTGGCAATCACCGGCGGTTCGGCGCGATCCATATCGCGCGAAATCCATGTGGGCGGGAGCTTGTACTTACCCGCAGTTCCTTCGACCTTAAACGCGACGATTGCGCCTTTTTTGACGACGCCGTTTTCAATCGGCGCGGTGAACTTTGAATGCTTCGGCCCCCAGAACGGCGACAGCGCCCAGCGCGTGCCGCGCGCGTCTTCCCACGTAGCCAGTGATCCCCACACACCAGCCGAAGCGAAATTCACTTCTTCGTTGCAAAACAGCGGCGTCGTATAAAGCGGCGTTCGATGATCGTCGCCGCCAATCGAATCAGTATCCATCAAATACATCACGCCCTCTTTGCCCGCATCAATCATCAACTCTTTGCCTTTGTAATTGAAGATCGCGCAACTGACTTGCATGTCGAGATCGCGCTTGAAAAGCCACGCGGCGTTTTTCGGAGCAAAGTAATCTACGAGCTTGGCGGTTTTGGTGGCGGGGTCTTGCGTGACGGCGACGATGCCGTTGCCATAGATGCCGTTCTCAGGTTGCCACTGGCCGTCGCCCGTGCCGGTGAACATCACGCCTTTTGAACTGATCGCGCCGCCCGTGCGTCCCCACATGCCGCCGCCCGCTGGCCCCCACGCGCCGACCTTATCCGTAGCCAGATCGTAGGTGTAAACCATGTTCGGATTGCCGCCGCAGCCTTGCGCCGTATGCGCGAAGATCACGTTGTTGAATAAATTCAGCGCGTAAGGCTTGCCGTTCGGCGGCATGAATTTTTCAGCCGGTGCAATCTCTTTGCCGGTGGCGAGATCAACGCGCCGCAAGCGTCCGTCCCACGAAGCCGCATAGACTACGTATTCGCCTTCGGCCTTGCCGCGCACAATGATCGGAGTCGCCGTGATGCCGCCCGGACACAAAATGTAACTGCCGCCTTTCGGAGTCCAGTTGCTGTCGAAATGCAGCTTCCACAACTGCGCGCCCGTCTCGGCATCAAGCCCGTAAAGGTTATCGCTCGCCCCTGTCACCAGCACGATTTGTTTTAAGCCATTCGCGGTTTTGACGTTCGGCGCAATCAACGCAGGCAACAAGTTGTGCATCTGGCGCGGTTCGTTGTCGAGACGGGTCTTCCAAAGCAGCCGCATGTTTTTGACACTGCTGGTCGAAAGAATCGTCTCGTGCCGCTGCCACGCGGTACGTTGCACGTCGCCGCCATCCATCAGCCATTCGGCAAGTTTGCCGCTTTGGGCTTGTGGTCGCACCGTCGTGAGACAAACCCACAACGTCAACGCGCTGACCGTCATCATCAATGCTTTAAGTCTCATAAAAAAACCGTTGGTGGTTGGTGAGGGATGTGCGCGAGGCGGTACTTACTTGAAGCCTGTGCATAAAAGAATTGCTGCGCAAGTGAAGCCTGTTTGACCGCTGATGACGCGGATGCGGCGGATTTGCG
>JABFSD010001055.1 GCA_013140935.1 Acidobacteriota bacterium | reverse complement strand
GATTGCGTCGTTGGCGTTGGGCAGTCTGTGGCTCGCCAACCGCTGGCTGGCGAGCATTCCGCCTGATTATCGGGGAATTGTGTTAGCGGTCGTTTTCTTTGTCGCCTTGTTTTTGGGCTTGTCGCTTTATCTGCCGATTGTGCGCGTTTTGCTGGCACCCTTCAGCGAAGCCCTCTGCCGCAAGACGATTCAAGTCGCCGATTTGGGATGGGTTCAGTTCGGCAGACCGAGTGCTTGGCGCGCGATTTGGGAAGGTTTGAAGCTCGTTACGTTGCAACTCACCGTGCTGATCGCCGGCGGCTTGCTCAGTTTCATTGTGCCCGTCGTAGGGCATTTGCTGTGGTTGGTGACGCTGATCGTTTTATGCGGAATGGATTTTCTCGACGTGCCGCTTTCGGCGCGGGGGCTGACCTTGCGCGAGAAGCTGAAGCTGCTGTGGAAATACAAACTCTGGGCGTTCGGCTTTGGCCTGGCGGGGTATCTGGTGTTGTTCATACCGGTCGTGAATCTGCTCGCCTTGCCCGTAGGCATCATCGGCGCGACCTTGCTGACTTCCCGCATGAGGTATTGACCGAACCAAATACGGCCCCTTATCGCTGCCAAACCATGAGTGCCCACAGCAGCGGCAGGTAATAAACCGAAGCCTTCAGCAATTGCAGCGAGTTCTCGCGGGTTAATGCTTGTGCTGTCATCCAACTGATTCTCAGCAGATAAATTCCCAGCAGCAACGCGCCGACGAAATAGACTGGCCCTGCGATTCCCAAGTAAGTCGGCAATAAACTCACCGGTAACAACGCGATCGAATACCCCATAATTTCGCGCGCCGTGGACTTTCCGTCAGCCTCAACAACGGGCAGCATCTTGATGCCGGCACTGGCGTAATCATCCCGATACAAAGCCGCGATGGCGTGAAAGTGAGGGAACTGCCATAGGAAAAGAATGGCGAAAAGCACGAGCGGTTCCAGCCCGATTTCGTTGCGCGCGGCGACCCAACCGAGGAACGGAGGCAAGGCACCGGGAAAAGCTCCGACGAACGTACACCACGTCGAGCGCGTCTTAAGCGGTGTGTAGAGAAAGAGATAACTGGCTAAGGCGGCGAATCCGCAGGCGGCGGCTAACGCATTCGTGAAAACAAAGAGATAAGCCAATCCGACTAACGAAAGCATGATGCCGAACCACAAAGCTGCGACAGGCGTGATTTCACCGGCAGGCAACGGGCGCGTACGCGTGCGCGGCATGCGCGCGTCGAGTTCGCGTTCCCAATACTGATTCAGTGTTGAAGTCCCGCTGGTCAGCAATGCGATGCCGATGACCGTATGCCAGAAACCAGTCCAGTTGTGTTGCGCGCGCGAACCGATGGCGAAACCTGCGGCTGCCGATAAACTGATCATCACCGTGATGCGCGGTTTGGTGAGCGCCAGAAAGGATTGCCAGCGAGCCGGTATGATCGTGACAGACGCCACCGGCAAAGCATCGTCAGAAGCGGTCGGATTCATGCAGTAAAGCCTCGTGAAGGGTATAAAAAAAGAGACGCTGTATTCGGGTAAGCGTGAAGATAGCAAAGGCATGAGTGATCTCCAAACGAGAAAAAAATCGCGTCGCCTTACGTGTTGTGCAAAGAATTTTGCAAAAAATTTTTTCATATGCGGCGCATGCCGGTTGACAGCCTCAGACTCGTGTGGATAATCACGCGCTTTGCGAAACCACTTGTTTCGCTTTTGGTGACGCACCACAGTCGGTAAGTACAGATGCGTTGCCGGAACCGTCGCCGACGGGCTGTAACTACAGGCGAAGGTTTTGAGAATTTATTGTGGCGTTCAGCGACTCATTCGCTTTCACGGTTGCGTCGCAACCGATTTCCCTCGCCGTTACGTTTAAGTACGAAGCGGCTTTCTTGAACTACACGCCACAGAGAAACTCGGCGAATTTGAGACGCCTTGATCTGTACGCGCAAGAGCTTCCGACATCTCAAAACACATTCATCGTTACCCAAAGTTTTAGGCGTGAGCGTCTGAGACGTTCACGCAAAAAAGGCTTCCTGTGTTCAGGGGCTGGGCCGTATGCGGTCTGGTGCCGGAATCTGGGATGCAGGTTGATCGAAATATGCCAACGATTAGTCAGTTAGTTCGCAAAGGGCGCAAAGCCGTTAAGTACAAAACGTCGAGTCCGGCGTTGCAATCCTGTCCGCAACGCCGTGGCGTTTGCGTGCAGGTGAAAACCCAAACGCCGAAAAAACCGAACTCGGCGCTGCGCAAAATCGCGCGCGTGCGTTTGACCAATCGTATCGAAGTCACTTCTTACATTCCGGGAGTCGGGCACAACTTGCAGGAACACTCCATCGTGCTGGTGCGTGGCGGACGTGTGAAAGATTTGCCGGGCGTGCGTTATCACATCGTGCGCGGCACGCTGGACTCGTCCGGCGTAGCGAACCGCAAGCAAAGCCGTTCGAAGTATGGTGCGAAGCGTCCGAAGGAAGGTGCAGCCGCACCGGCTAAGGGTGGAGCTAAGAAGAAATAGTGGGGAAGAAGTAGTTAGAGTTTTTAAGCTGAGAGCAAACTATGCCGAGAAGAAGAGAAGTTCCCAAGCGCGAAGTTTTACCTGATCCGATTTACAACAGTCCATTGGTGGCGAAGTTCGTCAATATGCTGATGCTCGACGGCAAGAAGGCCGTGGCCGAAGGCATTTTGTATAGCGCCCTGGACAAAGTGAAAGATAAGGCTGGAGAAGATGCGCTAAAGGTTTTTAAGAAGGCGCTCGAAAGCGTCGCGCCCAAGGTCGAAGTCAAATCGAAGCGCGTCGGCGGCGCGAACTATCAGGTACCGATTGAAGTCAATGCCGCGCGTCGTATGGCGCTGGCGATGCGCTGGATGATTCAGTACGCGCGTGACCGAGGCGAGAAGACGATGGTGGATCGGCTCGCCGGGGAATTGCTCGATGCGGCAAACGGTAAAGGCGGCGCGCTCAAGAAACGCGATGACGTGCATCGTATGGCAGACGCGAACCGTGCGTTCGCGCATTATCGTTTTTAATCAATATCAAGAAGTAAGTGGTCGTTAAGATGTTGGTTCAGTGAGGACTGGCTGCGACGCACTCAGAAGACACAAGAACACAAAAGCTTAACGAGGTAGTATGGCTAGACAAGAACCTCTAAATCGGTTTCGGAACATCGGCATCATGGCGCACATTGATGCTGGTAAGACTACGACGACGGAGCGCATCCTGTTTTATACGGGTGTGTCGCACAAGATCGGTGAAGTCCACGAAGGCACCGCCACGATGGACTGGATGGAACAGGAGCAGGAGCGCGGCATTACGATTACGTCGGCGGCGACGACCTGTTTCTGGAAGCGTCACAATCAGTCTTATCGCATCAATATTATAGATACGCCGGGCCACGTAGATTTTACGATTGAAGTCGAACGCAGCTTGCGTGTGCTCGACGGTGCGGTCGCGGTGTTTGACGCGGTGGCTGGTGTGCAGCCGCAATCGGAAACCGTCTGGCGTCAAGCCGACAAATATAACGTTCCGCGTATTGCCTTCATCAACAAGATGGATCGGCCAGGCGCTGATTTCGAGCATTCGGTAGATACGATTCGCACGCGCCTGAGTGCGAAGCCGGTTCCGATTCAAATTCCGATTGGTGCGGAAGATCAGTTCAAGGGCTGCGTTGACCTCATCGAAATGAAAGCCATCGTCTGGAAAGACGAAGCGATGGGTTCTGATTACAGCGTCGAAGATATTCCGGCTGATTTGCAGGACGCAGCCACTGCGGCGCGCGAAGCCATGATCGAATCGCTGGGGGATGTGGATGACGACATCGCTACAAAATATCTGGAAGGCACCGAGATTTCGAACACCGATATTCGTGCGGCGCTGCGCAAGGGCTGCATTGACATCAAGATTTTCCCGGTGGTTTGCGGCACCGCTTTCAAGAACAAAGGCGTACAGACGTTGCTTGATGCGGTGATTGATTTCATGCCTTCGCCGCTCGACATCAAGGCCGTGTCAGGTGTTGACATGGACGGCAATGAAATCGAGCGCAAGGCCGATGATAAGGAGCATTTCGCGGGGTTGGTTTTCAAAATCATGGCTGACAAGCACGTCGGTCAGCTTTGCTTCACTCGCATTTATTCCGGCACGTTGAAATCAGGTTCTTACGTCGTGAATACGACCAAAGACAACCGTGAGCGCATCGGTCGCGTTATGCGTATGCACGCGAACAAACGCGAAGAAGTGGATGAGGCTTACGCGGGTGAAATCGTGGCGTTGGTCGGATTGAAAGGTGCGACAACCGGTGACACGGTTTGCGCTGAAAACGCGCCCGTGGTGCTTGAGAAGATGGTTTTCCCGACGCCGGTTATCTCGCTCGCCATCGAACCGAAGACCCGTCAGGATCAGGAAAAGCTCGGCATTGCAATGGGGCGCTTGGCGCAGGAAGACCCGTCGTTCCGCGTCACGACCGACATCGAAACCAATCAAACGATCATTTCGGGCATGGGCGAGTTGCATCTCGAAATCATCGTGGATCGCCTGAAGCGTGAATACAGCGTTGAGGCGAATGTCGGCAAACCGCAGGTCGCTTATCGTGAGACGATTCGCAAGCCCGCCAAAGCCGAAGAGAAATATGCGCGCCAAACCGGCGGTCGCGGCCAATACGGTCATGTCGTGCTGGAAATCGAACCGAACGAACCTGGCGCAGGCTTCGAGTTCATCAATGAAATCGTGGGCGGTGTGATTCCCAGAGAATACATCCCGGCGGTTGAAAAAGGCGTGAAAGAAGCGCTCGCGGGCGGCGTCGTTGCGGGTTACGAAATCGTGGACGTGAAAGTCCGCTTGGTGTTCGGCAGCTATCACGAAGTTGACTCGTCGGAAATGGCCTTCAAGATCGCGGGTTCTATTGCCTTCAAAGAGGCCGCACGCAAAGCTAGCCCGGCGATTCTTGAGCCGGTGATGAAGGTCGAAGTCGTGACGCCGGAAGATTACATGGGTTCGATTACGGGCGATTTGAGTTCGCGTCGTGGTCGCATCGAAGGGATGAAATCGCGTCCCGGCACGCAAATCATCACGTCAATGGTTCCGTTGGCTGAAATGTTCGGTTACGAAACCGAATTGCGTTCGATGTCGCAAGGCCGTGCGGCTTCTTCGATGCATTTTGCGCGTTACGAAGAAGCGCCTAAGAGTGTCGCTGAAGGAATCATTGCCAAAGTGCAAGGCGCAGCGAAATAGATTTTGTTTCAAGGTGGGACAGGTTCTCAACCTGTCCGCTCGTTCCGTGTAGTGACGGACAGGTTGCGAACCTGTCCTACCGATTTTCGAGGAGCAATTAAATGGCGAAAGAGAAATTTGACCGCAGTAAGCCGCACGTCAACATCGGCACGATCGGCCACGTAGACCACGGCAAAACGACATTGACGGCTGCCATCACCAAAGTGCTGGCGAAGAACAATCCGAAGATCAACTTCCGCAGCTTCGATTCGATTGACAACGCGCCGGAAGAAAAGGCACGTGGGATCACCATCGCTACGGCGCACGTCGAATACGAGACGAAGAATCGCCACTACGCGCACGTGGATTGTCCGGGTCACGCTGACTACGTCAAGAACATGATTACCGGCGCGGCGCAGATGGACGGCGCGATTCTGGTGTGCGCGGCGACCGACGGCCCGATGCCGCAAACGCGCGAACACATTCTGCTCGCCCGTCAGGTTGGCGTACCCGCAATGGTCGTCTTCCTGAACAAGTGCGATGCGGTGGACGACGCCGAATTGCTTGATCTGGTCGAACTCGAATTGCGCGAATTGCTCTCGAAATATGAATTCCCGGGCGATGATATTCCGATTGTGCGCGGCTCGGCTCTCAATGCTTTGAATGGCGATCCTGAATGGGAGAAAACCGTAGACGCGCTGATGGAAGCGGTTGACACGTATATCCCGACGCCGGAACGCGCGATTGACAAGCCCTTCCTGATGCCGGTCGAAGACATCTTCTCGATTTCAGGACGCGGTACGGTGGCGACGGGACGCATCGAACGCGGCATCGTCAAAGTCGGCGAAACGGTCGA
>JABFSD010000593.1 GCA_013140935.1 Acidobacteriota bacterium | reverse complement strand
CGAGCAACTCTTGTGAGGCGCGCAGGCTGTCGCGGTAACGGCCTTGATAGTTATAGACCATCGTCAGGAAGTGTACGTTGTGGCCGTAAGGCCCGGCGGCGTGATCTGATTCTTCTTTGTTATCGCGCAGGTAAGCGCGATCAACGGCAGCCGAATTTTCAAACGCCGTCGCCGCGTCCTGCCAGCGATTGAGGTGGACGTAAGTGTGGCCGGGCATATGTACGGCGTGGCCGACGCGCGGTGCGAGCGTGCCGTAAAGATCCGCCGCCGCTTCGCCGTCTTGCGGACGCTTGCCCGATTCGGTCGCGTGAATCAGGTAATGGTGCGCCGCCAGATGTTGCGGTTGTCTCAGCACGACGAGTTGCAAGAGCGCGAGGCATTCTGCCGTGCCCGCGCGCGGCGTGCCGTCGCGTTCGTAACCGTTCATCAGCGCCAATGCGAAAAACAATTTGGCTTCGAGATCATCGGGATAAAGCACGACCAGCTTGCGCAAATTTTTCAGGTAATCATCAGTCGCTCCGAGAAAGGCGTTGTTTTGTACGACCGACTTTTCGCCCTTGTAACGGCCCTCGACTGCCGCGAGATAAAGCTGTTCTCTTTCACTGACTTTAGGCGCGAGTTCCTTGCCGCGTTTGATGGCGGCGTCGCGGCGGGTTTCGTTGATCGCCGCCATCGCAATGCCCCATTGCGCCATCGCGCATTCGGGGTCGAGTTGCGCTGCGCGTTCGAACGAACGATCTGCTTCGTAAAACCAGAACGAATGCAACAAGGCCAGCCCTTGATCGAAAAACGCCTGCGCCTCTGGCGATTTGGTGGTCACGGTCATGTGCGCTTGGCCGTAACCTTCCATCAATGTCGCGGGACGCGAAGACGCTTTGGTGGCGTCAACGACGTGACAGACTTTGGTGTTGTCGGGCGGCGGCGTTTGCGCGAAGGCTGTGACAGTGATGAATGAAGAGAAGCCGAATGCCAAAAGCGATTTGGTAGTGAACATCGAGAGCCTCCTGATAGTTGCGGAAAAGATGCGGCGGTTGTGATTGCGGTGCGCATGCTAATCAGTGGGCTGGGCAAAGGGAAGGCCAGCAAAAACAAAAAGCAGAAACAAAATTGGCGAATCGAAAAAGCCCCCGACAGCCGCTGCCGAAAAAGCTCCCCCATTGACAACAGAGACCGCCGGAGACTTATTCGATTCGCCATAAGTTTTTATGCGACGAAGCCCAAATTGCTCGCAGCGAAATTGCCGATGTTCGGCACGACTGTCGTTAGATCAGTCGCACTCACGCCGAACCACGTCGCCAGCGTCGCGGCGTATTGATCCACCGCCGTCGTAGGAATCAGCCGTCCATTGCCTGCATCGGTTTCGTTTTCCAGTGTGAGGTTGGGGAAGGTGCCGAAAATTTTTCCGCCGTCTACTGCGCCACCCAAGACGAAATGATGTGCGCCCCAACCGTGATCGGTTCCGCCCGCGTTGGGTTTGAGCGCGCGGCCAAAGTCGGAAGCCGTGAAGGTCGTCACCTGATTTTGTACGCCCATCTCGACCGTCGCCGCATAAAACGCATTCAACGCCTGACTCAGTCGTTGCAACAAGGTTGGATGCCCCGCCAACTGATCACCGTGCGTGTCGAAGCCGTCCAATGTCACGAAGAAAATCTGACGGCGCACGTTCAACGTGTTTCGCGCGGCGATGACTTTTGCCACCATGTTTAATTGTTTGGCGAGATTGTTATTGGTCGGAAACACAGTCGTCAGTGCCGTAGCCGCATCCAGCGCCGCGCGAAACGCTGCGCCCGCATCGAGCGAGTTGCGGAAGGTTCCGTTCCAGGCTTCTTCCAACAGATTCGTGCGCGGTTGCGGCGTATACATCCCGTTGCGAATCGCCTGCGAAATGACGCTGGTCGTTTGCGGGTTCGCGTCAAAGCCGCTGAGTTTGAGCGGGCCGTCTGACGACATCTCATAAGGCGTCACGTCATTGCCGACCTGAAACGTATTGCTGCCCGCGAACGATAGATTCATCGAAACCTGACTGTTGGTGTTGAGCGAATGAATCGCGTCGGCGATGCGTCCGCCCCAACCGCTGCGCGTGATTTGTTGATCGGGCCATGACGTTTGCCAATGCACCTGCTGATCGGAATGCGAAAACAATTGCGGCGGCAACGGCTTTGATTTGGCGCGATATTCGGTGCGGTTCAATGGACGAAGCAGCGGCCCTACGTTGGCGACGAGGGCGAGTTTCTTTGGGGTGTTAAACAGCGTTTGCAATTCGGGCATGCTCGGATGCAAGCCGAATTCGCGCTGCGCGCTGTCTTTGAAATTCAAGGCGCGCAATTGCGCCTGCGGCACCGACAGCGAGCCGCGCGTGCGGTTGTAAAGGATGTAATCCGCCGTCGTACGCGGTACGAGCATGTTGTGCGAATCGTTGCCGCCGTAAAGGAATACGCACACCAACGCTTTGTAATCGCCAGCCTGTGCGGGTGCGGCGAGGGCGGCGGTTTTCATTAGATCGAAATAGGCGGCGGAAGCGCTGGCTACGCTCAACGCGGCGCAGCTCGAATGTCGAAGAAAGTTTCTGCGTGATGAATTCATAGTGATCTTCCCGGTAATGACGTTGCGCAGACTAAAGTCCGCGCAACGTCTCGCAGGCTGAAGCCTGCGCTACTTCTGCCCTACTTTTGAATGACGAACTCCGGTGAAAGCGAAATCAGCCAGATGGCGTTTTTGACGCGGTCTACTTGCCAGGTGCTGCGACTTGTCGGAATCGAATTGATCGCCGTGAGAAGGCGCGCGCGCAATTCGTCTGACATCGCGTTGTTGGTCAGCGTGAGATTCAGACGGTCTACTAGTTGTGCGGGATTCGCTGACAGTGGCGTGTATTCGGCATAGGTCGTCGTCATGCTGCCGCCGTTGTATCCATTAAATGCCAAGCCGCGCATCGTGTTGGAACTGCCGATGATCGAAGTCTCGGTCGTGATTTTGAATTCAGGCGCAACCAATCCTGCTTCCGTGATGGCACCGGGTTGCGCGAACGTCGGCTCGAAGAAATTGAACACCGTCGGCGCGCGCAACGGGTTTTGTCCCAAGCCCCACAGCGGACTTTCGAGATGGTGAATGCGATAGCGTCCGTCGGCGTTGCGAATGTTGAAGGCGCGGAATAGATGCGCGAAACGAATCACCGGTTCGCGCTGTTTGCCGTAACCCTGATCGTTGATGACGTTGAGGCTGCGCGCTTCGTAATCGAGCAGGATGGCGCGCACGACCGCCTTCAAATCGCCGCGCACGCCGCTGCCGTTGTTGTTGAATTTAGCAGCGACGCGATAAACGTAAGCTGGACTCGGATTGCTCGTCACCAGTCGTTGAATCAACTGGCGCGCGATGAAGGGCGCTACGTTGGGATGATTGGCGATGTGATCGAGCGCGTCTTTCAAATCCTTTTCAGGCGTTTGGCTGGCAGGCACGCGAAAGCCGTTGAGCAATACTTTTTCGCCCGTGTCGTGATGTTCGGGCCAGGCTTGCATCAGCAAGCGGAAGTGCCGCACGGGCGGCCACGTCCATTGCCAGGGCTTGGTGGTGTCGCGGCTGTTGGCGAAATTCCACCCGGTGAATACGCGCGCGAGGTTTTCAATCGTCTCTTGATTGTAAGTCTCAATCGGCAAGCCGTCGGCGTTGAGCTTTAACGTACCGTCAGGATTGAGTTGATAAAGCCCGACGGTGAAAAGCTGCAAAATTTCGCGCGCGAAATTTTCATTCGGCTCACGACCGGTGGAGGGATCGCCCTTGTCGTTTTTGAGCATGTCTAGATATACGCCCATCGAAGGATGCAGCGTGATCTGGCCGAGCATCTGCCGAAAATCGCCGAAGGCATTGAGGCTGAGAATGTCTGCGTAATGCGAGATTCCCATCGCTTCGTTTTCCAACGCGCCGCTATCACAAGACACGACGAAAATCTGGCTCAACGCGAACATCACGCGCGCGCGCAACTGATCGTTGCCCGCGATGGCGTGCTGCCAGAACGCTTCCATCGAGTGATCTATGTTTAGCGTATCGCCCGCCGTTTTGCGCACGTCGAGATAAGTCGAGTGCATCGTCACCGGTTTGGCGAATTGCTCAGTCAACCATGCGTCGTAACCGATTTGCTGTACGCGCGCCATTTCAGCCGGTGTCGGACCGAACGTAGCCTGCGTCAAAAAACGCGCTGCGTCGCGCGCGCTGGGCGTGCCCGTCGGCAACGGCGGCGGCGGTGGCGGTGGCGTGAAAGTTTGCGAACCGTTCGCCAACCGGAAATGCCCGCGAATCTCTCCGCTGGGAAAGCGCGATGAATGAATGTTGACGTAAAGGCGGCCTGTCTTGAGCGCCGCGATGATTTGCGGCGTCGTCACTACGCCGACGTCGGTGAACGCCCAATTAAACGAGCCGTCGGTTTCCTGCGGTGAATCATCCAGATCGAAAAGTATCTGTCCGCTCTTGCCCGGATCAGCCGGGCCGTGTATGTGCGCGGCCATTTTCGCGGTCGTCAGGTTCGAGAAATTGAATTTGAGCTTCGCGGTTTTCTCATCGGCGCTTAACAACAACGTCGAAACGCCCGATCCGCCTGATTGTGCTTGTCCTTCCGGCGTGAGCGAAGCGACGAACAGCGTCGGGTCTACGTTGCTGCGCGGCGTAGCGGATACTGCCGCTGTAGCAGTTGATTCCATGCCACAGTAATCGGCGCTGACTTTATAGAAATACGTCGTGCCGTTGGTCAACCCCGCATCAATAAAGCTTGCGATGGTCGGCGTTGCCACCATCGCATAAGTGCCGTTGCTGCTCGTGGCGCGTTGCAACTTATAACGAGTCACGCCCGCCACCGGCGACCACGTGAGAGCGACTTCGCCTGCACCGCCCGCCGCCGCCAACCCCGCAGGCATCGTGGCGGCCAAAGCCTGCACGCCAATCTCGACCACGTTGGCGTTCTTGCCGTCCACGGTTAATGCGACTTGCATCGTGCCGCAGCCGGGCAGCGTGCGCGGAATGCGAATGTTGATCTGATCCAGCCCTGAGAAACCGGGCAAGGCTCCGGCGGCGGCGACGTCAGCCGCGACGTTATTGATTTTGGCGGTAGGCACAGCCGTGCGATTGCGCAAGCCGGTGCCATACAAAATAAGGTAGACCGCTTCGCCCTCCGGCCCCAGATTCACCAACACCGGCATAAATTTCCCCGCCGTCGTGTCGAAGCGGCCTACCGACTCATAACTTTGCGCGCTGTTGGCTTTGACGCGCAGATACACGGCGGCGGCCAAGCCCTGCCCGCTGGCGTTCAGGGTGAATACGCCCGGCGCTACGCTGGCGATTTTCAGCGTGCCCGTGGCTTTCACCGTCGTGCCTTCACGCACGCTCAACGTTGCGCTGCCGGCTGCCGTATCTTTCGGAATTAAAAAATTGATTTGGGTTGGCGAGACGAAAAATAGCTGCGCCTCGCGCTCTATGTTGGCGCTGTCGCGGACGATCAGCTTCGTGTTCCCCAACGTCGTCGGCAATGGCACCGTTGAAGCTATCGCAGTTTGCGCAGTCATTTGTGTGCCGAAGGCCGCCGCGATGGAATCGGGCGCGCAACCGTTGCTGTCATAACTCGCCGCTGAAACCGCCGCCACCGTTGTTTGCGCCTGTGCGAATGTGACGTTGGCGAGGAGGACGAGCAATAACGCGCCGCCCCAGTTTCCCCAGCTAGCCAATCTATTGTGCCGCATAACTCTTGCACCTGTCCGGCAGGCACACTTCAAGTAGCTCAAAAATAAAGTAGGATTATTTTTAAGTTAGTCGTTGTTACCTGCTCGAAATACGTCAGCGTCGCGTTGGTTAGGTACACTTCCGGTTAAAGCTGCAGCATAACTCGATGAGTTACGCTACCGCAGGCACACTATGCATTAGTTTCTACACAGGTTTCCCCCGCTCCAGAGGAGCGCAATGTTTATAGGGTTGGGAGCGCGGTTCTTCTAGCTCCAGCGGAGCGGCAGGTGGCGCGCGCAGATGCCGCTCCGCTGGAGCTAAAGAGCTTTATCCATCGGGTTTCTATAAACATTCCGCTCCGCTGGAGCTAAACCACTCCGACTTGTGTAGAAACTAATGC
>JABFSD010000481.1 GCA_013140935.1 Acidobacteriota bacterium | reverse complement strand
GTGGTCGAGAGATAGGCTGGCGCGTAGCACAAGATGGTATCTTGTGCTACACGCCAGCGTCCCATTCAGTAGAACAAGATACCATCTTGTTCTACGTTTAATTGTCATCATGAAAAACCTAACCGTCATTCGCGGCGCGTGTCCGCACGATTGCCCTGACACTTGCGCATTGGAAATCACCGTCGAAAACGGCACGGCCATCAAGGTCGCGGGCGCAGCCGATCATCCGACGACGAACGGCTTTCTTTGCACGAAGGTCAATCGCTATCTCGAACGCACTTACAGCCCGCAGCGCGTGCTTTATCCGATGCGGCGTGTTGGCGCAAAAGGCAAAGGCCTCTTCGCGCGCATCTCGTGGGACGAGGCGCTCGATACCATCGCGCAGAAATTCAAAGCGATTGCGGCTGACAATCCGCAGGCGATTTTGCCTTACAGTTACGCGGGAACGATGGGCTTGATTCAGGGCGAGAGCATGGATCGCCGCTTCTTTCACAAGCTGGGCGCGTCGTTGTTGGATCGCACGATTTGTTCTTCGGCGGGCGGCGAGGGATTGTTGATTACGCTGGGAGCTAAGCTGGGCACCGACCTTGAACGTTTTGATGAAGCTAGGTTGATTTTGATTTGGGGCAGCAATCCGATTACGTCGAACGTACACCTCTGGCCGAAAATTCTCGAAGCCCAACGCAATGGCGCGCGCGTGATTGCGATTGATCCGTATCGTTCGTTGACGGCGGAAAAATGCGATGAACATTTGGCGTTGTTGCCCGGCACGGATGGCGCGCTGGCGTTGGCGATGATGCACGTGTTGATTGCCGAAGAACTGATTGATCGTGATTACGTTGAACGCTACACGCTGGGTTTTGAACTGTTGCGCGAGCGCGTCAGTGAATGGACGCCGTCGCGCGCGGCTGAGATTACCGGTCTGACGGTTGAGCAAATCGTCAAACTCGCGCGCGAATATGGCACGACGAAACCCGCCGTGATTCGGTTGAATTACGGCATGCAACGCCACGCGGGCGGGGGCATGGCGGTGCGCACCGTAGCGTGTTTGCCTGCGCTCACCGGCGCTTGGCGCGATGCAGCGGGCGGCGTGCTGCTTTCGAGTTCGGGCACGTTTGCGTTTAACACGGCGGCGCTCGCGCGTCCTGATTTGATTTGGAACCAGCCGCGTACGATCAATATGTCGGCGCTGGGCGATGCGCTGATGGGTTCGCAGCGCGTACAAAAATGGCAACGCGACACTGCGCCGGTTGAAACGCTTGAACCGCTGACGCCGCCGGTCAAAGCGATTTACGTTTATAACTCCAACCCCGTCGCCATTGCGCCCGACTCGCGCAAGGTCATTGCAGGCTTTGCGCGTGAAGACCTGTTTTGCGTCGTACACGAAATTTTTCAAACCGACACGGCGGATTACGCCGACATTCTGTTGCCGGCGACGACGCAGCTTGAACAGTTCGACATTCATCGCGCTTACGGACACATGTACGTGATGGTCAACAACCCCGCCATCGCGCCGCTGGGCGAAGCCAAACCCAACAGCGAAGTCTTTCGCTTGTTGGCTGAACGCATGGGTTTCACCGACGCATGTTTTCGTGATTCCGATGAAGAGATGGCGCGGCAGGCTTTGCAAACTGACCACGTGCGAATGCAGGGACTCAATCTTGATACGCTCAAAGAAAAAGGTTGGCAGCGTTTGAATGTGCCGGAACGTTATGCGCCCTTTGCCGAAGGCAACTTCTTCACGCCATCAGGCAAGTGCGAATTTTTCAGCGAGACGTTGGCGCAACAGGGAATTGATCCGTTGCCGACTTACATCGCACCGCGCGAATCGGTGCTGGATTCGCCGCAACTTGCCAAACAATACCCACTGGCTGTCATCTCGCCCCCCGCGCATAACTTTTTGAATTCGAGCTTTGCCAATCTGCCTTCGTTTTTGAAAGCCGAAAAAGAACCATACCTCGACATACACCCTGATGATGCAAGTCCGCGCGGCATTGCCGAAGGCGACCGCGTACGCATCTTCAACGATCGCGGCTCGTTCACCGCCAAAGCGCGCGTCACTGACAAAGCTCGCGCGGGCGTAGTTGTTGCGTTGTCAGTCTGGTGGAAGAAACTCACGCGCGACGGTAGGAATGCGAATGATGTGACCGGACAGGGGCTGACTGATTTGGGGGCGGGAGCTACGTTTTATGACGCGCTGGTCGAAGTCGCAAAGCATGACCCGACGGTCAAGATGTAGTTGCTTGTGCGGATCGCCAGAAAAAATTGTGAGCAGGTTAATCGGTTAGATCGCACGCAAGCTGTCGTCCGACTTCCGGTTGGCCGCAATTGCCTCAACCTCTACGAACCACGCAGGGTCTACCAACTCAGACACAAACACGGCGGTAGAAGCCGGGCGGTGCGACCCCAGGTATTTAAGCCGCGCCGCGCGCACCGCATCGCCGTCCTGCCCGGCTACCATAAACGTAGTGAGTTTGATGATGTCGGTCGGTGCCAACCCGTGGGCTGCGAGCAACGCGACGAGGTTGGCAAAAACCTGATCAGCTTGCTCAGCCATCGTTGCAGGAGTGGTTCCATCGGGGCGAACGCCAAGTTGCCCCGAAATGAAAAGCAACTCCGTGCCTTCAGGTACTGTGACAGTATGGCTATAAAGCCCCAGCGGCGGATGAACACTGGATGGATTGGTGAAGCTCAGACTCATTGCTTGATCTCGGGTTAATGCTAGTTGCGGCGTAAAGCCAGGTATAAATCATTGTTGGCAAGGTCGAAGATGATATGAATTTGCAGACCTGTCTATCTCGTCTCCAGCCCGTGATAACGGGCTTTCCCGCAGGGCGGTTAGGCCAGTCGTTGACGACTGGTAAAGCGGCGGAAAAATCATTCAGCGCGCTTTAGCGTGCTTCCTCAACCGGCTTTAGCCGAGAAGCGTTGCGGCTAAAGCATATCCGGCAAGGACGTTAAAACGCCCTTGTAACATTGGCGCGTCTGCCTACCAGCCGTGAACGACTGGCCTAAACGCCGCCGCAAGCTCAGCAAGTGCGATCGCAGGCGAACTCGCTTGCAATGCACTCTCAATTCTTTCTTTGGCGGAATGGTCGGCCATGATGTGTAGAAGTTGGTCGAGCAGAATAAAACCAGCCGCTGGCCGTTTTACGCGGAACGCCTTGTTGGTCTATCGCAAAACAAGTTTCGGCATAGGCAAAGCCGCAAGAAAATGAGTGGCTGCGAAACTCTCTTCCGCAGCCACTCATTTTCTTAAGTTTGACTGTCGAAGCCCGAATTAAAACTCGATCTTCAACGCACCTTGCAAGCTGCGATTATCGGTCAGCGTCGAGCGGATTTGGCCCACTGCCGGATTGCCGATGTTCGCGTTGGGGAAACCGAAAAACGGCGTATTGAACAAGTTGAACGCTTCGAAGCGGAACTTGAACACGACCCGTTCGGTCAGGTTGAACGACTTGGCGAGCGAACCGTCTACGTTGAAATGCCCGGGGGAATACAACGTACCGCGCGAACTGTTGCCATAAGTGTTCGCGGCGGGTGCGACGAAAGCCGCCGGGTCGAACCACAGGTCAGTCGTCGGATTGTCGAGCTTGCCGTTCGCAATGCGATTGGGCCAACTGGGCGCTCCGTTGTTGACGCCGTTTTGCAGGAAGACCGTGAAAGGCCGTCCGGTTGTCGCCGTCACGATGCCCGTCGTTTGCCAACCACCCAGCACCCACGCGCCGATGCCGCTCGTCAGGTATTTCTTCCCTTTGCCGAACGGCGATTCATAAACGCTGCTGAACACCGCACGATGCTTCACGTCGTAACCCGACGGGCCGCGTCCGGCTTTGATGTTCGTATAGGTTTGCGGATTGCCGACCGAACCGCCGCCGCTCGCGGGCGACGAGCCGTAATCGAGCGACTTGCCGAACGTATAGCTCAACAGGAAGTTCGAACCGCCGCTAAAACGTTTGTTGGCTTTGACCAGCAAGCCGTTATAGCTCGACGAGTTGCGATATTGCGCGATGTTGATGGTCGGAATGTTATTCAACGGTTGAATTAAACGACGCGCGGCTTGTGTGCCTGCGCCGGGCAAGACTTCGTTGATGTTATAAAACACCGGAATGTGAATGCCGCGGCTGCCCGCGTAACCAACTTCCAGCACGACCGTATTGGTTAGCGCGCGCTCGACGTTCAGGCCATACGATTGGGCGTAAGGCGTGAGGTTCGAGAACTCGTGACCGATGATCGTCGGCGTCGGCGTCACAGCATTCAACGCCGCCGTCGTCGTCGGTTTGAATTGCACCGGCGTCGGGAACGGACGATTGATGTTGACGGCATAAGCCGCCGGCGTCACTTCGTTGGCGAAGGTTTGCGAAACCGACAGCGGAATGTTTTGTCCGAGCAGGTTGCCCGCCGCATACGGTTCGGGGAAATAGCTGATGCCATAACCACCGCGTACCACGGTCTTGGCGTTGCCGAATACGTCATAGGCAAAACCGAGGCGCGGCCCGAAGTTTTTATAGTTCGTCTTTTTTCCCGCCGAGCGCGAATAGCCTTCCTGCCCCGCGTAAATCAACCGCAAGGCTTGCGGATCGAAATTCACGATAAGGTCGCGGTTCTCTACGTCAGGCGTATAGATTTCGTAACGCAAGCCCGCGTTCACCGTGAGTTTGCTCGTGACCTTGATGTCGTCCTGAAAGAAGCCCGCGAACTCTTTATTCGTCAGGTAATAGTTTTCGTTCAGGAAGCCGCGCGAACCGCTGATGACGTGACCGAGCAACAAGGTCGCCAAGCCTGTGCCTGTGCCGGTGACCGACGTGCCCGCCGCCGTGGGCAGCCGCGTATATTCGTTGCCGATGGTCAACGCGCCGCGCGTGTTCGATTGCGTGAACGGCGACGGTTTGCGGATGACCATGTGATAGCCGAATTTCAGCGTCTGTTTATTCATCGTGTAAAACAGATTGCTGGTGAACTGATAGTGCGTCTGTTTGGGATTGACCGGCAGGAAGTTCGGCCCGCCGCTCAAGCCCGTCAATTCGTTGATCGTGATGTTAGGCAAGCCCGTCGTGAATTCTGAAATGTTGATGCCCAGAATGCCCAACGAAGTCGAAGCGTTCCGACCGAAATCGGATTGCACCGTGCGCGGATTGGTGCGCGCAAAACCCGCGCGCAATTCGAGCAAGAGCGAAGGCGAAAACGTATGCGTGTGGTTCAGCGCAAGGCCTTGCGTACGCAAGGTCGTGTTCTGAATGCCCGCGACAAAGGGGCCAAGCTCGAATTTGCTCGCCGCGACATCATGCGTCGTCAAGCAGCATTGCGCTTGTCCTTGCGGGGCGTCCAGGCGGAAGTCTTCAAAGCTGTAACGTGCAAAAAACTTGTCGTTCTCGCCGAAGGAATGGTCGAAGCGGAACGTCATGGCATTGCTGCCTACGTCACGGTTGACCACCGACGTGTAATTGTTTTGCAAGCTGCTGTTTTGCGGCAGCGGATAAATGCTGGCGACGTTCAAACCGACTGCGTTGATGCGCGCCGCCGGAATGATGTTGTTGGTAAAAGCCGACCGCAGGATTTGCGGGTTCGCCGCCGTCACCGTGCTGCCCGCGACATAAGCCGGATTGGCCCGCGTCGTGAGCGGATCGAACATCATGCCGATGCGCGCTTGAATCGTTGCTCCGGCATTGTTGGTCACGTTGAGCGGCGCGGTGAAAGCTCCGCCGCACGCGCCCGCCGCGCCTGCCGCATTGGTGCAAAGCGTCGCGCCAAGATATTCGCTGAAATCGCCGGTGCGCGCTTTGGCGGTCGGCACTGAGTTCACAAACGTCGTGCCGCGAATTTCGCGCGTGCCCGCGTAATCGACGAAGAAGAACGTCTTGTTCTTGCCGTCATAAACTTTCGGAACCCACACCGGGCCGCTGAAATATCCGCCGAACTGATTGCGGCGGAAGGGCGGCTTCTTGGTCGGACGCGGATTGACGAACTGATGTTGAAACGCATCGAGTTTGTCGTTGCGCAAGAACTCGAAAATGCCGCCGTGAAAGTCATTCGAGCCTGATTTGGTAGAAACCGAGACGACGCCTGCGCCGCGTCCGTATTCCGCCGAGAACGTGCCGGTCAA
>JABFSD010000419.1 GCA_013140935.1 Acidobacteriota bacterium | reverse complement strand
TGCTGGCACGTTGGCCGCCGCAGCGAATTCAGCGGGAATCGTGATGGGCTTTTCGTCAGCCGCTGTCGCAGCTTTCGCGGCAGTATTGCTCAACGCCGCGACGGTGGTGGCTCCGGCGGCGGACATGAACTTTCTTCTCGAAGCGTCAGGCTTATTCGCCATAGTCTCTCCTCATTGATGGACGGGTTGACGGTCTGAATGGGTGAACGAATTTGCGGATGTGAGTACAACTTGCTAACCGGTCGGTAAGTATAGTGACATGCCCTGCATCCGACAATCTCACCGTCACCAAATAAGGAAAAACGATGCGATATTTTTTCACGCTGTATTGCTTGCTGCTGTGTTGCGCCGCGTCTGTTTGCGCTCAAGACGCCGCGCCGCGCTTTCACCACGTACATCTCAATTCAACCGCTCCCGCAAAGGCCGTCGAGTTTTATACGCGCACTTTTGACGCCACGACATCTGCTGCCTTAGCCGGTTTCACCGGCATTCAAAGCGAAGCGATTTATCTGCTGTTCAATCAAGTCAAGACGGCTCCGGCCACTTCGCCCGACAGCGCCATCTGGCATTTCGGTTGGGGCAGCACAGCGATGGAAACGGATTATCAAAAACATCTGGCGAACGGCGTCACGTTCGCTACGCCGTTGACGCGGTTGAATGCGAGTTTGCAGTTCGCGTATATGCGTGCGCCTGACGGTGCGTTGGTCGAAATCAACACCGCGCAGACACGAGCGTTCATTCACACGCATCTTTACAGCACCGTGCCGTTGTGTGCGGCTGATTGGTACGTCAAGCATCTCGGCGCGGTGAGTCGCGCGCAACGCACCGGCGATTGCAACGTCCCCTTCGCTGCGCCCAGCGAACCGCTCGGCGTCATTCGTTCGCCCGCCGCGACAGTACGTTTCGGCGACATCAGCTTGATTATTTATCCGCAACAGAAACCCGATAAGCTGGTCAGTCCGCGCGGACACGTCGTAGACCACATCGCCTTCAGCGTCTCTGATCTCACAGCGACGCTTGATCGTTTGCGCCAAGCAGGCGTGAAAGTACTGGTAGAACCGCATCCTTTTGGTAAGAGCAAACAGCGCGCGGCGATGATCGAAGGGCCTGACGCGATTGCGATTGAGTTGGTTGAAACCAAGTGAAGGAAGCTAACCCAAAGTTGAAGACACATTCATCACCTACTGCGTCAATTCAAAAAGTCGCCATTGCCAGTTTCATCGGCACGACCATCGAATGGTACGACTTCTTTTTGTACGGAACGGCCAGCGCACTGATTTTTGGGCGACTGTTTTTTCCGAACTACGATCCGTTGACGGCAACGCTGGCGTCGTTTGGCACGTATGCCGTCGGCTTCATCGCCCGCCCGTTCGGCGGCATCATCTGCGGACATTTCGGCGACCGCTTGGGCCGCAAGTCCATGCTGATTTTCACCTTGCTGTTGATGGGATTGACGACGGCGCTGATCGGCTTGCTGCCAACGTATGAACAAGTCGGCATCTGGGCACCCGTGTTGTTGATCGTCTTGCGACTGATGCAAGGCTTCGCCATCGGCGGTGAATGGGCAGGCGCAGTGTTGATGGCGGTCGAACATTCACCGGCTGGGCGGCGCGGTTTTTATGGAAGCTGGCCGCACGTAGGCGTTCCCGTCGGCTTGTTGCTTTCGACCGGCGTATTGGCCGTCATCTCGAAATTGCCCGGCGACGTGATGTATTCGTGGGGCTGGCGCGTAGCGTTTTTGTTGAGCTTCCTGCTGGTGGGCATCGGCCTTTACATCCGCATGGCGATTACTGAACCGCCCGTGTTCACTGAAATCAAACAAGCGGGTGAGGCTTCCAGAATGCCGATTCTGGATGTGTTGCGCCATCATCCCGGCAACGTATTGATGGCGATGGGCGCGCGCCTCGTTGAAAACGGAGCCTTTTATCTTTACACCGTCTTCATCCTGACTTACGCCACGTTGCCGCGCATAGGCTTCACCAGTTCGCGCGTACTCGCAGCCATTTCGCTCGCCGCCTTTCTCGAAATTTTCGCCATTCCTGCGTTCGGCCATCTTTCCGATCATTATGGCCGCCGGCCTGTTTACCTGTTTGGAGCTATCTTCACCGGCCTTTTCGCGTTTCCGTTTTACTGGCTGGTTGAAACCTCGAGCGCCAGCCTGATGACGTTCGCCGTCGTCGCCGCACTCGTGCTCGGCCACGCAGCCATGTACGGGCCTCAAGCCAGCTTTTTCGCCGAGCTATTCGGCACGCGCGTTCGTTACAGCGGAGCTTCGCTGGGCTATCAACTTTCGTCTGTGTTAGCCGGAGGCTTATCGCCGTTAATCGCTACGGGATTGTTGCGGAAGTACGGCGCTTCGTGGCCGATTGCTTTGTTTGTCGTGGGAATGGCGGTGGTGACTACGGTGTCTGTGTTGTGGGCGGCTGAAACTGCTCACAGCGAGATGGCTGAATCCAAACCAGCACGATGACAACATCGGCAAGTTCATATACGCTGAAGGCTCAGTAATCCGGCTCACCCAACAACAGGAGGAACTATGAAAGAATTGCAATTGCTGGAACGCATCGCTCTCAATCCGAAAGTGCTGGCAGGCAAGCCGGTCATCAAGGGTACGCGGTTGAGCGTCGAATATATTCTCGGCTTATTTGCGCAAGGGGCTTCAACGGCTGAAATTCTGGATGAATACGAAGGGCTGACGGCGGAAGACCTGCAAGCCTGTTTTATGTTTGCCGCTACGTCTTTGCGAGAAACTGAGTATCTGCCCCTCGTGTTAAAGGCTGCCTGATGCGCTTTCTCGTGGATGAATGCACTGGCCCGAAAGTCGCCCGATGGTTAGTCGGCGAAGGGCATGAAGTGTATTCCGTTTTTGACGAAGCACGCGGCGCTGACGACCATACCCTATTGGCCAAGGCTTTTGCCGAAGACTGGATTCTGATTACGAATGACAAAGACTTCGGCGAGATGGTTTATCGAGAGCGGCACCCACATCACGGCATCATTTTTCTGAGGCTGACCGATGATCGCGCCCACAACAAAATCGAAGTGCTACGCCAGTTACTGGAAAACTACGCCGATAAGCTGCCCGATCATTTTGTCGTAGCCACCGAAACTCGCGTTCGTTTTGCCAGAGCATAGGCCACTGTTCAAACAACAACTTTTCCTACTGGGTTCGCTCGTATCTGAGCCGTAAGGCTTCAACCAACATCAGGTAGCGCGTGCTATAGAAGGAATCTTCCCACTTGCGGATGGCACGCCCGCGCAAAAGCATCACCAACGGAAACTGGTACAGTTCGTCTTCGCTGAGGTTGCTGTTGGCGAGAGCGATGACTTGTTCGGTAATCAGGTCTACGTTTTCGTTGAGGAATTTTCTTTCCGCTTCGGCGAACGTAGCGGCTTGACCAGTCAACAGCAACGTCATCACTGGGTCGTTCGCGGTCACGGCGCGCAAGTCCGGGTCGGCTTCGAGTTCCGCGAGGGTGAAGGCATCGCTCAACCGAGCGGATGTTTCTGCGTGATTGGGTTGGGTGTTTGACAGCATCTGATGTTATCGCTCATTGATATTTTCAGAGCGCATCATAGCTGAGTTGATGCGGATGCGGTACAGCGAGTGGCAGCAGCGCACGCCTTCTTCGTCGCGTAGCGACGGTTGACTTTAGCCGTGGATTTCAATCCACGGGAAAGGCGCAGCAATGATTCCCGCGTCGCGTAGCCGACGCTTGAAACCGCCACGCCCATCAGATTCGTCGCGTCATCACACGGCGCTCAAGGGTTGCCATTTCGTCTTTATCTCAATGCTTCAGGCGTCGGCTACGCGACGCAGGGATACATTCGCCACCGCCCCGTGGATTGAAATCCACGGCTAAACTCAGCCGTCGCTACGCGACGAAAGATATAGAACCGACTTCGTAAAGGGTACGCTGCCATTTGTATTGCCTCTTATTTACTAGCCTCTGGAGTACGACCCAATTCGAGGCAAATGACAGCAAGAGTGGCTAATAACAAACCAACCAACTCCAATCGGCTGAATTGATAATCCGTGAAAAGCCAGCTCCACCCTAAGCTCATACCTAAGTGAATAAGTGTCGCCAGTAAGACTGCCGCGCCAAACGAAAAGTGTTCCATCCTAAAGAGAAAACCGAGTAATAACAGGCTACCGAACCACACTAAGTAAGCTGCTAATAACCAGCTTAACTGCGAAGTTTTAGCCCAGCGATAAATTAAAATGTCGCCAATTCCACTTGTGACGCCGTTCAAAATGAAGAGCGCGTAAATTGTTAGCAGACTGAACCCTTTTCCATTCATAAGCTGTTCATCCCAGGCAATAGGTTGCCAACTCACCTTTTCTGCGGACATCCAATGTCACGCAATGAAAGCCACCGCCCAAAGTACGAGCATGACGCAATTGCAAAGGAATGATCTTAATGGCTCGTTTTTCCAACTCACGAATGAGCGGTGTTTGGCGACTATCAACGATTGCCAGTTCAGGGGTTACCATCATGAAATTGATACCAATCCATGTCGAAGCGTAAGCCGTTTTAGTAAAACCAATGTCTATCACTTCGGACAGATAAATTACTTCCCAATCACGGAACATGTCGGGCAAATTATGCGGCCCAACACGTTCGGCATTAACGACAACCAAGCCAGGACGCACAAGAGTGATTGTCGTGTCTACATGCGTGCCAGTGTAAACGTTGTCATAAGCTCTGACGCGATAATCAGTCCCGACACAGTTTTGTAACCACTGTGCGCCACAACGATTGCCTGAATCTGAAATCAGGTAAAGCAAATCGCGCCCGGCCCGTAAGACATTGGCGGCATCAAAGACAGGTTCGTGGTCGTTCAACGCCAGCTTGGAAGAGTTGCTGGCGTTATACATTTCATCGTGTAACCGTGGTTTGGGGGGCGCTTATCCAGCGGCTACCTGAACGGTGATAATCAAGCAGGATGTTTTTGAAGCAGATGGTCTCTTGCTGGCGCGCACGTAATGTCATCGGCGCTTCGATAAGGGTTTGTCCGATTGTGATGAACAGATCGCGCGGGCAATAATTGTATTGTCCATCACTCGCCCAATCTTCCGTACTAAATGTTCGGGAGTGATCCCAAATTTCGGGACGACGCACAACTACACCCAGCTTTTCAAATGTCTCAATTAATGCAGCAAGGTCTTCTTCAGTTTCTTCAATGACGTGTTGCGGATAACGACCTGAAGGAATGTTTTCGACGCTTCCGTATGCTTGGTATTCCACAGCGAAAAGCCCTTTATCTGGCTGGGCGATTTGCGCGTTGTAAGCACGTCCGACGATTACTTCTTCGAGCGGATCCCATTCGTTGTGAACGTTAACAAGACTCATATTTGCTCCGTTAGCTGTCTATAGTTTTGGCAGAACGCCGTTCTAGCTCTTCAAGCGCATAAACTATGGGGATAGGAAAACCATTAAATGTCGAGGCCATCTCGGTTGAGTATGCTCCGGTGTCGTGAATCGCCAAGCGGTCGCCGATGCGCAACTCTGGTAACAAACGCTTTTCAAACGGCACGTCAAATCCATCACAAGTAGGGCCACCGAGATTGTATAGCTGCTTAGGACGCCCGCTATGATTCGCACTCAGTTGAAATGGCATGCCGCCACCAGCCGCGCACGCTTCAAACAAGCCGTGAAAAACACCCGCATCGAGATACGCCCAATTTCCAGTGGCGCGTTCCGCTAGCCCTATGACCGAAGCGATCATAGTGCCAGCATTGGCGACGATGGCACGTCCAGGTTCGAAGCTCAGGGTGCTTGTTTTAATCCAATCGCTTTCTGCCAATGTTGTGCAAATTGTTGCCGCTGTTTGCGGCGCAGTCATTCCGTTGGGCGTATAGGTTGCCGGTAAGCCACCGCCGAGACTTAACAGCTTGAGGTTGAACCCTGCTTGTTGCGCTTCAAACCAGACTTGCTGACAAAGACGTAATGCCTCTACCCAAGTTGCCGGGCGTTCGCATTGCGAGCCGACGTGAATCGTCAAACCATAAGGCCGTAACTTGCGTTCGCTGGCATAAGTCAATAGCCCTAAAACTTGCGCAGGCGCAACGCCAAACTTGTTGCTTAAGGCAACAACGCTGC
>JABFSD010000315.1 GCA_013140935.1 Acidobacteriota bacterium | reverse complement strand
GTTGCAAACGTTGACCTACGAAAAAGATCAGACTCTATTAGGCCAGTTCACATAGTGATGACGGAAGCAAAAAACAATTCGCCGCTGGCTGTCGAAATCGCGGGCGTGCCATTCAACAATCCGGTGCTGACGGCGAGCGGTACGTGTGGCTATGGGTTGGATATGGCCGAGTTGATTGACCTGAATAAACTCGGCGGCATTTGTACGAAAGGCTTGTCGGCCAAGCCAATGCGCGGCAATGCGCCGTGGCGCATCGTCGAAACGCACGGCGGCATGCTCAATGCCATCGGTTTGCAAAACATCGGCGCGCGCGCCTTTGTCGAAGAGAAGCTGCCGGCCTTGCGCGGCTACGACACACGCATCGTGCCGAACGTATTTGGTTCGACGATTGAGGAATACATCGAAGCGATTGAGATTTTAGAAACAGGCGACGGCATCCACGCTTACGAACTGAACATCTCGTGTCCGAACGTAAAAGCGGGTGGCGCGTCGTTCGCCAACGATGCACGGCAGGCGGCGGCGGTGACGGCGGCAGTCAAAAAGGCTGCGTCGCGTCCGGTCATCGTCAAGATGTCGCCTAACGTCACCGACGTAGCCGAAGTCGCCCGCGCCTGCGAAGCCGCCGGAGCCGATGCGTTGTCGCTCATCAACACCGCAATTGGGATGGCGATTGACATCAATACGCGCAAGCCGCGCATCGCCAACGTGACCGGCGGATTGTCTGGCCCCGCGATCAAACCGATTGCCGTGCGCTGTGTGTTTCAAGCCTTTCGTGCGGTGAGGATTCCGCTGATCGGCATTGGCGGCGTAGGGACGACCGAAGATGCGCTTGAGTTCATCATCGCCGGAGCGCGCGCCGTGCAAGTGGGTACGGCAAATTTTTACGATCCGACCGCAACGATGAAAATCGTGGATGGATTGGCGGCGTATTGCGCGCAACACAAGTTGGCGAACATCGGTGAATTGGTCGGAACGGTGCAGGTATAAAACCGGAAAAGGTCTGTGAGATTGCGGCAACGAACGGCGAGCTTTCCCATCCGCTCCCATAACTGGCATAACTCCCAGACTTTCATCACGCAAAGAGGTATCAGCGTGCGAATGAAACCAGCAATAACGATTCTTTTCTGGCTGTGGGTGACGGTGATTTCAGCAGGCGCGCAAACCGAAGCGCCGAATCCGCTGACGTTGACGCTCGAACCCGAACGCATCACGAACGGTGCGCCGTGCATTTTTAGCGTGGCGTCATCCGTCAAACTCAAAGGCATGGCGGCGACGTGGCAGGAACGACGCATCTTCTTTGATTTCGATTCGCGCACGCGCAAGTGGATGGGTCTGGCAGGCGTGAACATTGATACCGTGGCGGGCTATTACCCGTTGGCATTGGTGGCGACGCTGGCCGATGGCACGTTGCTGAATTCGACGTATGACGTGCCAGTCTACCAGCTTCGTTACCCGACCGATGAGTTGGAAGTAGCGCGCGAGTTCACGAGTCCGAGCAAAGCCACACAAAAACGCATCAAAGCTGAGCAGGCGCTTAAGAGCCGTTATTTCAAAATCGTTACGCCGCAACGCCTCTGGCGCGGAGCCTTCACGCCGCCGCTGAATTCCGTCATCACCGATTTTTTTGGCATTCAACGAATGTTCAACGGCGAGCGGCAAAGCGTGCATCAAGGCTTGGACTTTCGCGCCGCGACAGGTACGCCAATCGCAGCGATGAACAGCGGCGTCGTCTTGCTGGCGCGCAACTTCTTTTATGAAGGCGGCATGGTCGTAGTGGATCATGGCTATGGTTTATTAACGCTTTATTTGCATTTGTCGGCCTTGCGCGTGCGCGAAGGCGAAGCCATTCAGCGCGGCCAAGTCGTAGGCTTGAGCGGCGCGACCGGTCGCGTCACCAGCGAACACTTACATGTCGGCGTGCGCTGGCAAGGCACTTACATTGATCCGGCCAAACTTTTTCAATTGAGTTTGCCGCAATAAAAACGAATGTCTGCGAATTTCAAATTTCAAATCTCAAATCCGGTGGTCGTCGCCCTTGACGTAGACACTGCCGCACAGGCTCTTGCACTGGTCGAACAATTGCGCGGCGCGGTTGGCATGTTCAAAGTCGGCAAACAACTTTTCACTGCCGCTGGCCCTGACATCGTTCGGCAAATCACCGCACAAGGCGAACGGGTCTTTCTTGATCTGAAGTTTCACGACATTCCCAACACGGTAGCGAAAGCTGGCATCGAAGCCGCACGGCTGGGCGTGAGCATCTTTAACGTACACGCTGCGGGAGGCTCGCAAATGTTGCGCACCGTTGCTCATGAAGTCGCCGCCGTGAGTGAGAAAGACGGCCTTGTGCGTCCGCAAATTTTAGGCGTAACCGTGCTGACCAGTATGACCGTTGAAGCATTTGCTGAACTTGGCATTAACCGTTCGCTCGCTGAACAAGTAATCCATCTCGCGCAACTCTGCGACGCGGCCGGCATTGATGGCGTAGTCGCTTCGCCACATGAAATCACGCCGATTCGACAGGCAGTGACAAATCCAAACTTCATCGTACTCACACCGGGCGTGCGTCCGGCGGGCGCGGCGCTCAACGATCAGGCGCGCGTGATGACGCCCGCTGAAGCGATCAAAGCCGGTGCGAGCTATCTCGTAATTGGCCGGCCGATCATTGCGGCGAACGATCCGAGAGCGGCGGCGGAAAAAATTCTTCAGGAAATTGAACTTGCCGATTCCGGCAACGTGTAACGCCGGGCACGAAAAGCCGTATTGCTGCTTAAATCAGTTGCTCCCCAGCAGGCTTTCCGACACAATGCCGCGTCCTGACCGGCCCGTCTTGATCAGGAAGATTTATTCATAAAGTAGTAAGGCAGCATTCATCTTATGTCTCTGAAAGCCACTCGTATCGTCCTTCTTTCTCTGCTCGTGTTGGGCGGCTCGGCCTATTATTTCGCGCAACAAGTCGGACTCGCGCAACAAGGCGGCCAATCAGGCGGTTTGACACCTCCGCCCAAGCCTACGGAAAACAAGGCTGCTGCCACACCGGCCAGTGACGGCGGCGCTTTCGTCGTCGGAGAAAAACTCACTTACAACGTAATGTGGTCGCGGTTCGTCACCGCCGCGCGCATTGAAACGGAAATCGTCGAACGCGGCGCTTTTTTCGGGCAGGAAGGCTACCAGATGCGCACCAAAGTCGAGACCAACAGTGAGGTGCGTTCGATTTTCGAGCTTTACAACCAATATACGTCCTACATCAGCGCCAAGACCATGCAACCTTACCGGCTGGAAAATTCCACGCGGCAAGGTTCGCGCACCAATGATGAATCGGTCGTACTCGATCAGGCGCAAAAAGAAATTCGCTTCAACGATCAAAGCACGATGCCGCTTCCGAACGACACTTACGACCTGCTTACGTTGTTGTATGTGTTGCGGCAACGTCCGTTGAATGACGGCGCAAGCCATAACTTCAACGTCTATTTCGGCAAGCAAATTTACGAAGTCGAAGCCGAAGTCAAAAAGCGCGAGCGCGTCACCACGCAACTCGGCGCTTACAACGCTATTCGCGTAGACATCTCGCCCAAAGGCAAAAGCAAATATCGCACGCGCGTCTGGTTTTCTGACGACGCGCAACACTTGCCCGTAGGCATTCAAACGCAGATGCCCTTCGGCGAGGTGCGCGCCGAACTCACCAATATAACCATCGCGCCGCGCGCCGCGCGTTCGCCGATTGCGACGCCTACGCCCGCTGAAGATGGCAAACCGTTGAACGTCGCCGCCACCAACGGCACGCCGCGCCCGTTGCCTTTCGATTTGGGCGAACGGCTCAATTACGACATCGCGTGGGGCAATTTCACCGCCGTCGGAAAAGCCAGTTTTGAAGTCCGCCAGAAAGGCCCAAGTGAGGACGGCACGCGCCAAATGATCGAATTCGCCGGAGAAGCCTCCAGTGTGGGCGCAGCGCGTTCGCTGATGGTTGTCAACGATCAGCTCACCAGTTTTGTTGACGCCAAAACCCTCGAACCGCTTAAGACCGAAACCCGTTTGCGCGAAGGCCGCCGCACCAAAGAAGTTACTTGCGATTACGACCTGAAAGATCGCATTGCTACGTTGACCAACACGACGAAAATTACGCTGCCACCCAACACGCTTGATTTGCTCTCGCTGTTTTACAGCATACGCGCCGAACGCTTGCAGGTCGGCGCGATTCATCGTTACGCCTTTCTCGACGCCAACCATCGCTTGCATGGCGTCACTGTCAAAGTCGCCAAACAGGAAATCATCGGCGGCCCGCTCGGCCCGCGTGAAGCAGTTCAACTCGACATTCTCACCCCCAATCAATCTCAACTCGTAGCCCAAGCCTGGGTCTCAAACGACGCACGTCACCTGCCGCTCTATTTCGCCACGCGCACACGTTTCGGCGAACTGCGCTTTCAACTGATGAGCGCCGCCAATCCACGATAAGAATTGGCAACCCGACCCAGTTCATGGTCAGTCATTTACTTCTAAGTTGAAAATGAATTTCACTCCTACTAAGATGCGTCCTGTTTAACCCACTTCACTCTTTTACTTGAAAGGTCGTATCCATGCTGAACTCATTCATTATCGTGTTGCGCGAAGGCTTCGAGGCATTTTTGGTCGTCGCTATTATGACGGCTTACCTGCGCAAGACCGGACGCAAACAATTGTTGCCTGCGGTCTATGCGGCCATCGTGGCTTCGGTCGTAGCAAGCCTCGCGCTCGGTTACGTCTTGCGGCAAGGCGTGAACGAAGCCCTGTGGGAAGCCGTCCTCGGTACGATTGCCGTCGTGCTGGTCGCTTCGCTCGTCATTCACATGTGGCGCAATGCGAGCAAGATGGGACAGCAAATCAAATCCGGTATTGACGAAGCCACTGCCGACCGTTCGAGTTGGGCAGCCTTTACGGGCGTATTCCTTTTCGCGCTGTTGATGATTACGCGCGAAGGCATGGAAACCGCACTGCTGATGAGCCAGGTTCACGGCAACGTGCTGGCCGGTGCAGCGTTGGGCTTAGGCGGCGCGGGCTTGCTAGCATTGGGCTGGGCGAAATTCGGCCACCTCATCAATATGAAACGTTTCTTCCAGGTGACGAGTATTTTTCTCTTGCTCTTCCTCGCGCAGGTAGCGGTTTACACTTTTCACGAGTACGCCGAAGCAGGACTGCTGCCCAACAGCGAAGCCCTGCACGAAGCCACCGAAATCTGGTCGCCCGACGGACTTTACGGCAAATGGTTTTCGATGCTGATCATCATCGCCTGTGCGGCGTGGTTGGTGGGCGCTTATCTGGTTGATCGCTTCCGTTCGACGAATGGCGGCGGCGGAATTCCCGCTACGGCCAAGTAAGCACAGATTGGCGATATCACTTTGGGTTCGTAAAGGCAGCGCGATTCACCGATTGCGCTGCCTTTTGTTTTTATATCGGTGTTTTTCTGAAAAAAGAATTTACCACTGCTACTACGCTGGCTGGTCACATCGGCGTGAAAAGCATAGACTGCCTGCGATTTCCAATCTGAGTTCCCACTCCTGAAACAAAAGTACGCCAGCAACGAAAGGCTTTTCTGAAAATACTTCTTTACAACCCTGACAACGGGGTGACGCGCAATTTCATGCCGCACCTCTGGATGTTTCTTTTGCAATCGCTCACGCCGCCCGAACACGAAGTCATCTTGATTGATGGCAATGCCCAGGCAATGGACGAAGCCGGGCTAGCACGGTTCGTGCGCGAGAACGACATTGGCTTAGTAGGCATCGGCGCGATGACGCGGATGATTGCGAAGGCTTACCGCATGGCGGATGCCGTGCGCGCCGTCGGCGTACCCGTCGTGATGGGCGGACCGCACGTGACCGAAGTGCCTGACGAACCACTGGGGCGCGATGGCGGGCCGCAGCATGCCGACGCCATCGCGTTGGGCGAAGCTGATGAGACGTGGGCCCAAATCGTTCACGATGCGGCGCGCGGCGAATTGAAAGACATTTACCAACCGCTCGGCGAAGACGGCAAAGAGCGCAAGCCGAGTCTGCAGCCTTATCCGAAGATTCCGTGGGAAAGCATGAATCTCGAACAGTTCGACATTATTCCAAAGTTTCTCTCTGGCGTGTTGAGCAAGGTGGGCGG
>JABFSD010001226.1 GCA_013140935.1 Acidobacteriota bacterium | reverse complement strand
GGCGGATTCTTTTTGTGAATCATTGAGTGGCAATTCGGGCAAACCGGCCTCAAGTCATTTATCGGGTCAATTTCATATTCTTCTTTTGTCGCAGACCGTAGGGTCAAATGATGGACATGAATAAATTCTTTACCGACCTCGCCATATTGAGCCTCGAAGTCAAACTCGCAGACAGAACAGAGATAGCCATAATGCCCAATACAGGCTTTACGAGCTTTAAGGTTTCGTTCATATGCATTAACTGTAATTTGCTTGAGAGCGGGTTCAATGAATCCTTGAGTTGTTACGATTTCATCTGGTGAGTAGTATTCAGTTTCAGTAACTGTACTTATTTCTTGTAGCTTTTGAGCGAGTTGCTCATTGCTTATTTTTCTAAATCCAAAGCTGTAGATGCGTGGCTCTGTATATAAGTCCGTAAACCAAGCAAGGTGCGTTAGCTCTATTTCAGGAGTAAACCCTTTGCCTTTACCCAAAATACAAAAACCTCCATCAGGATCATCTTCGACTACTTCGGGATGGTACAACGCACACAAGTGATACCTTGTTTTGCCCTTCGATTTTGTGCCAGAAATAACCCACACATTTTGCCCAAGGGATTCTTCGAGCATTCCGCGAGGGTGTCCACTATCAAAAGAAAATTCAGTACGCCCCTCAACCTCATAAGGGCCGTTCTCATGAACCATGTGATATGCGACAAAATCTAAAGCCATTTCTAAGGTTTCTCCGTCAACTGCAACAACAAGTCTTGCGCCTTATCGAAACCCGGCGCGAGTTCGAGCGATTGCAACACGGCGCGCTTCGCTTCTTTGGCTTTGCCTAGCGCCGAATAAGCCCGCGCGACGTTGAAATGCGCTTCGGCGAAGTTGGGCGGTTTCGTACCCAACGCGACTTGATATTCGCGCAGCGCCGCTTCGTTTTCTTTGCGTTCGAGCAACAGCGTGCCCGCTTCGGTGTGCAGCGCGTGATCGAATGGATTGATAAAGAATCCGAGTTTCAGCAATTCCAGCCCGCGCGCTTTGTCGCCTTGCGCGAGTTTGAGTTGCGCGAGTTTTTTGTGCGCGGCGTAATCGTTCTCATCCACTTTGATTTGCGCTTCGAGGCTCTCAATTTGTGCGGCCTTATCGCCGCGCCGTTCATAGATACCAGCCAACGCTTCATAAGCCTCGCTTTGCAGCGGGAACAATTCAGTCGCGCGGCGAAAGTATTTCAACGCCGCTTCATCGTTTTTCTCAGCGATGGCTTTTGATCCCGCGCGCATCTGCGCTGCGAAGTCATCACGTTGCGCATCGGCCAATTCAAACAACTTTTCTTTCGTCACGTCTTTACTAACTTCGGGCGCTTCTTTCGCCCACATCGGAGCGAGCGTCTTGATGTATTTGCCGCCGCGTTCCTGCACGTAAGCCATAAACTGCGTATCGAATTCTTCGGGCGTGAGTTTCAACGCTTCGCGCAAAATGTCAGGCGTGCGTTTCTGGTCTTTGTAACCTTTGAGCATCGCCAGAATCGCGTCGAAGCCGAACTTGTCTTCGATGAAATGGCAAACTTGCGAAGCCTCGAAATAAGCCAGTTGCACGTCATCCGGTTTCTTCGGACGCATGAAGCCGCCATCCAAATCATTGATTTTGAACCAGCGCCCGTCAGCCAAAGTCTTGACGTTGGTGATGCTCCAATCGTCGCCCCAGCCGGGTCGCGCTTTGTGTTCTTCAAAGACCGAGAGGCCCTCAGAAAACCAGCGCGGAATGCGGTGATCGGTGATTTGCAGCGTGATGACGTGGGTGTATTCGTGCCACAACGTGCTGCCCCAATTGAAGCCTTCGCCCGCGCGCGCCGACGGCGAATCTTGCACGATCTGTTGTCCGAAACATACGCCGAGTGCGCCGAGTCCGGGCAAGCCAAGCGCGCGCACCGCAAAGTCATCGTGATTGGGATGGAACTCGGCCACGATGGGGCCGGTGGGCGTGAACTTATATTTCGCCGTGAGTTTCGCTTTGGCCTCAGTCAGCAAATCCGCCGCGTAACCCGCCAGCACCGTGCTTTCTTTTTCGTGCGTGCGAATCACGAAATCGCCCGCCGTCGTTTCGCGGAAGTCGCCGAGCGTATCCAGAAATTCCAGCGTATTTTTCGCCCACGGATTGAACGGGTCGCCCTTGAATGAAGTCTCGACGGCGGCGCGGCCTTCGTCGTTTTTGTTGGTGCGCAACAGGGCTTGCCCAAGGGCGAGATGCGCGTTCCAGAGGTTGGGCGTTAGCTCTACGGCCTTGCGCAAAAAGACGATGGATTCGTCATAGCGCCGCTGGTTCGTCGCGTAATGCGCGAGCGTTTCATACAACTCGCCTGACTTCGGATTGATGGCGAGCGCTGCTTTCAACGCGGTTTCGTATGGCACTGTGCGGTTGTTCACCCAATGCGAAGCCGCGCGCAAGGCGTGGGCTTCGAGTGCGTTGGGGTTGAGTTTTAACACGTCGTCAATTTTCTTGGCGGCGTCTTCATGCTTTTCGGCGTCGAGATCGGTCGAAGCCGCGAGCAATTTTGCAGCCGCCAGATTCGGATTGATTGATAAGGCTTTCGCAATGGCTTGCTGTACGGCTTCGCCGCCGTCGAAGCGTTTGTTGCGCGCAATCGCCAGATGCAACGCGGCGGAATTCGGATTGAGCTTCAACGCATCTTTCAAAAACTCTGCGGCATCGGCGTATGCATATTTTGCCGTGAATAACTCTGCCGCCGCGATGTGGGCTTCGGCATTGGCCTCGTCCGCCGTGATGGCGTCGAGATACATATCTTTCGCTTCTTGCGGCTTTTCGAGATAGGCCAGCGCCGTAGCAATAGTCGTTAAGCCTTCGGCGGATTCGACCGTGTTGTCGTCCCAAAACTTGCTGATGCCCTGAAAGACGAACTGCGCTTCATCGGGCTTGCCAGTGGCATTGAGCAACTCGCCGCGCCGCAACTCTGCGCGCAACAGCAACGGTTGGACGGCGGCTTCTTTTTCCAACTCGGCTTCGGTCTTGTTCTCTTTCTCTTTCGGTGTAGTCGCTTTACTCACGCGCTCGAACTCAGCAATGGCTTCGGCATAACGCCCGGTCTCGGCCATCACTTCGGCAATCGTCAGGCGCGCGAAATGATTGCTCGCATCTTTAGTAGCATCGGGGGCGAGATACTTTTTCGCGGTCGTTTCGGCTTCAACGTAATTGCCCGTTTCGAGCATTACTTTCAGCACGCCACGTTGCGCGCGTTGATCTTTGGCGTTCGCGGCGAGTAGCTTGTTGAAGGCGGCTGTCGCGGCTTCGTATTCGCCTTTTTTGAGTTGCGCTTCGGCGGCTTCGATGTGAGAGACTTCTTCTTGCGCGGGTTCTGATTGGTTGGCGTCTTTCTTCTTTTTTTCAGGGTTCTGCGCGTGCGTGGTCAAGAACGGAACAACCAATGCAAAGCAGAGCAAGAGGAGGAAGGCGCTCGCTTCCCAATGCTTCCTCACCGCAGAGGCGCAGAGGTCTCGCAGAGTCGCGCTGAGATTCTCTGCGAAACTCTGCGAGACCTCTGCGCCTCTGCGGTGAAACTCGTTTTTCTCTTCGACTCTCTCCTTCACCGGTTTACCTCACGTTGTTTGGTGCGAATCTCTTTGCTCACTTTCGCCAACTCAATCAATTGCTTTTCCAGCCCGTCGTAAAACACGTCTTCACTCAACGTTTTCTTTTGCAGCTTATAACGTTCGACATCGCCTTCGAGCCGTAACTTTTCTTCAAACAGTTTTGCCAGCACCGCATCGCCGCCCGCTTGTTGTTGCGGCAGCGAATCGAAATAGATCGTCTTGGCATAAGCGCCTTCAGCGGCGTCGCCCAGCGCGTGGCCTTCGCCGTTGCCGTCGTCGTCAATCAACGAATGCTCAGTGACCAGCGTACCTTTCGCCTCGAACGATTTCGCCACGAGCTTGGCGGCGTATTCAAAGGCTTCCAGCACCGATACGCGCCCGCTCTTGTCGGCGTCGGCTTCGCTGTTGCCTACGGTCTCGATGGCCTTGATGAACGGATCCATAAAGCGCGTCGCGTTCTGTTCCATCCCGCTGCGCGTAGCCGTAATCACTACGCGACCCGCCGCCGACAACGGTTTGATGAATTCGCCGCTCGCGCTCGCCGCATTCACAATCACGATGCGTTGCGAAGGCAGCGCGTTGAAAAGTTGCGCGTAATCGGTCGCCGATAAATCAGGGCCTACCAAATTGAACTTGGCGAGTTTGAGTTGCGCGTCAAAGGTTCCGTGTCCGATGAAAAAGACGAACAGTTGCTGACCGGGTTTCAACGTATTCCGCAACATCACCAACACTTGCCTTACGTTTTCAGCCGTAGCGCGTTGCTGTTTGCCTTCGGGCTTTTCTGTCAAAACAAAGGTTTGCTCTTCGGCAAAACCAAGCTGCGCGGTCAAGGCGGTATGCAAACGTTTGGTCGCGGCTCCAAAGGTTTTGGCGTAGCCTTCCTCGCCGCTGATGCCGGTGATGACGAGTGCGAATTTGTTAGGGTCGGCAGGCAAAGGCTTGGTGTTTGGGCGCGGCGCGGCTTCCTGCGCCAGTGCGGTGCAAGCGATGAGTAACAGCAATAACAGGATGTGAATCTGGATGCGCATTCTTAATCGGCTGTAGAACAAGATGGTATCTTGTTCTACAGCATCGAGAACAAGATACCATCTTGTTCTACGGTTAATCAGAAGCCGGTTTGTGTTTTTGCAGCAACATACGCAAGCGCCAAAGCACTGTGTCTGCGCTGTCGGCTTTGCTCTGTTCGAGGAACGCCGCTAGGTCTTCGGCTTGCAAGAAGGGGAACGCCAGACTCGCGCCTGGTTCAACGTATTCGCCCTTTTGCAATTCATAGAACTTGAGTTGTTCGCCGTCAAAACGCCAACACTCGCGCACGTTGCCCAGCTCAGTCGCTGCGGGCGAAACCAGATTGGTTGCAATCTCAATCACCAAATCGGGTTTCGGGTCAGCCTTTGTCGTGGGCAGTCCCGCGAACTGAACGTAAAACGCTGCGCGCAAATTTTCTTCGTCTTTGCTGGCAGCGACCAGCGACAAGCCCAATTCGTCCGCGATGGATTCGGCCATGCGGCTCAGCAAGTCGAAATAGAAAAGTGGTGTTTTCGATTCGATCATAAAGTTAAGCCAGCCCGCGCCGTTTGCGCAGGAACCATTCACCGCTCGCCAGCGCGATCAACAGCAAAAAGTTGATCGGCATATCCCACAGGTCTTTGCTCACGCGCTCTGAATTCTTTCCTTCTAACGTAGTGATCTCATCCAGCAAGTCATCGGCTTTATCGAGCGTGAAGTATTTGCCGCCGGTTTCGGCTGCGATGCGTTTGAGTAGTTCTACGTTTTGCGCGGCGTCGTTAAATTCGCGCGTGCGTTCTGAAATCAGAAAGCTCGATTTGGCTTCGCCCAAGACTGCGTTGCCGCGTTTCGCGGTGACGGCGAGTTCGTGCAAGCCGGTTTCGTCGGGCGTGAATTCGGCGCGGTAATCACTCGCCTTTTCAGAAAAGTTCAGCTTGAGCGGTACGTCAGCCGTTGCGCCGGATGGTTTCGTGACGCGCGCCATCACCACTGCGTCTTTGATGGCTTCCCATTTCTTGTCGTGAATCTCGCTGGTCAAACTGACTACATCGCCTTGCGCGTAAACGTCGCGTTCCGCCGCGACTTCCGTCAGGTTTGGCGTAGTGCTTACGACATAGCGCAACAACTGCCGCCAAAACGTCGGGTGCGCTTTGCTGGTCGAAGTCATCTCCATCTGCCAGCGCCACGAATCGTTGGTCGTGAAAGCCAACGTGCGTCCACGTCCATAACGCTGTTCGGCCAGCAAAGGAATGACACGGTTTTTATCGGCGGTGTGTCGCGCTTCTAAAATCAAGGTCGCGCCCGGTTTCAGATTCGCCAGCGTTTCAGGAACCGTAATCGCGGGTAGCGAATCCCACACCTTCGCGCTCGCGGCGCGATCATCCGCCAGCCGCGTAACCGGATGTGTGCGTCCGCGCGTCGTCAACGCCGCTTTGAAATTTGAGACGGCTTCGATTTCGGGTTCTTCGGCACGGTCGTTCAAATACATCGGCAATAGTTCGGCGATGGGCGTGTTGGCGTATTTGCCCGCGTCATAAG
>JABFSD010000868.1 GCA_013140935.1 Acidobacteriota bacterium | reverse complement strand
GTTACCGTTCACCAGCACTTCGCCGTCTTTGATCATTTCTTCTGCCGCACGGCGCGAAGCAATGCCTGCTTGCGCAATCAGTTTTTGCAATCGTTCTTCCATGATTTGTTCCCAGTAGCGCAGACTGAAGTCCGCGCTACATTTTTTGTGCTCCCGGCTTGCCGTTCTCAACCACATAAGAAGCCCGCGTCGAAATTTCAGCATCGGGCTTCGACACGAACGGCACGACGCGAAAATCGGTCTGCCAGCGTTCAGGCGTAACCGCACATCGCACGTAGCCGCGCTGTGCATTGAAAAATTTCAGGTGCGGATTCTCGCTCATAATCTGCGCCATCGTCGGGCGCGTATCCGAGCCATCACCCGCCGAGGTAATCGAAGTGCCGGTGAACTCCGTTCCCACAATCGCCGATTCAGGTTTGTCGAAATCGGCCTTCAAATCAGTCACCCAGTTCGTATGAATGTCGCCCGTCAACACCACCGGATTCGACGGCTTGCGCTGCGCCAGATATTGCATGACTTCTTTGAGTTCGACCTGGTAGCCCGCCCATTTGTCCATGCTGAACTTGCGTTCCGCACCCGGTTCCAAGTCGAGCTGAGTCATCATCACCTGTTGCGCCAGCACATTCCAACGCGCCGTCGAACGATCAAGGTTGCGCTTCAACCAACGCTTTTGCCGCCCACCCAGCATCGTACCCTTCGCATCCAGCGCCGCTTCACATAAAGCCTTCGTACCGTCGCCACATGGCTGGTCAGTGCGATATTTGCGCGTATCGAGCACGTTCATTTCGAGCAATGAACCGAAGCGTAATTGGCGATAAAGCTCTACGTCACGGTTGGCGCGAAAGGTCGTCGCACGTATCGGCTGGTGTTCATAGAAAACTTGATAGGCCCGCGCCCGCCGCGCCATAAACTCTTCGCGCGTCTGTTTATCTTCGGGCACGTCGCCCGCGTAATTGTTATCAACTTCGTGATCGTCCCACGTCACCGCCCACGGAAACAGCGCGTGCGCTTGTTGCAACAGCGGATCGCTTTTATAAAGCGCGTAACGGTTGCGGTAATCTTCAATCGTCTTGATCTCAGGACTGTTATGCCGACGCGGACGCTGCTCAAACGGGCTGTACTCATAAATGTAATCGCCCAGAAACACGACCAAATCCAAATCTTCCGCCGCCATGTGTCTATAAGCCGTATAAAAACCTGTCTCATAATGCTGGCACGAAGCAAACGCGAACTTGAACTGATCGTTTTTCGCCGCGCGCGCCGGAGCCGTTTTCGTGCGGCCAATCGCGCTCGCTTCATTACCTGCCATGAAGCGATACCAATACCACCGCGCCGGTTGCAGCCCATTGACTTCGACATGCACCGAATGTCCCAGCGCAGCGCGCGCCATGGCCGTACCGCGTGCGACGACCTTTTGCATGCGTTCATCCGTAGCCACTTCCCATTTCACCGGAACGCTGGCTTCAGTTACGCCGCCGCCTTGCAATGGATCGGGCGCAAGGCGCGTCCACAACACTGCGCCCGCTTCCCACGGATCGCCCGAAGCAACGCCCAGTGTGAATGGATTCGCCGCGAATTTCGCTGTACCAGCTAACGCCGTCGGCAACGGCATGCCTGCGCCCAGCCACGCGGCGGTACCAGTGATGAAGTTTCTTCTTTGCATAAGTTTCTCCGATTGAGCAAAAGGGGTTTCACATCCCCCAGACTTTGATCATCACGCCCAGCAGCTTGCACATGCGTTTGAACGTTTGAAAATTTTCTTCGACTGGTTAAAGGCGACGATGTGCATTTCATCGGCCTTCACTTCTATCGGTTGTATCTGGTTAAGCAGTTAGCGCAAGATGCCTTTGCCGTAAGTAAAGCACAACCGAATCTGCTTGGAGGACTAAACCAATGGCTCTCATCGAAAACCTTGACCATGATAATTGGCGTGATTTTCTTGGCAGTATGTTCGATTACACGCTCGACGTTTTGAAAAACGACCGGTTCCGGTCAGGCGGCAGCGCCATGGATGACCTGCGCGCCTGGTTGACGACGGGCGGAATCAGCCGGGTCAAAGAACATGTGGGCAAGCAGTTAAAAGACCGCCACTATGCGCCTGACAAACAAGCCAACATCCTCGCTTTCATAGATCAACTGGCGGAAGAACATCGTCCACGACTGATGGAACTCACCGCGCTGGGAATCCTGCCCTCTACGCCTCAGGAATGGATGGCAGCCTGCGGCATTACACCAGAATGGCTCGACGATTGGGTGGTCCGCGTGAAGCAGGCGAACGCCCCTTCGACGATTGGATGTATGCGCACGGACATTCTTACGAAGACATCGTAGAAATTTACAGCGTGATTGACGATTACTTGATCCGTTGCGGAGTCTTTTCCACACTGCCACCGCTCCCACCACCGCGCGATACGTCAACACCATCTCTACCTCGGCTGACGACGAGCCACACCGGCCACTGATAAATATCTTCAGGCTTGCACAGCCCAGCATTATTGAAATGTTTCATCGTTGCCCCTTGTTCTCAAAACTTTGAAACACCGCGCAAAAGCATCAAGGCTTCGTTGCGTGTAACTGCATCGTCGTGAAATACGCCACGTACCGCCGAAGTAATCGTCGTCGCGCCATGTTTCTTAATGCCGCGCATCACCATGCAAAGATGCGAGGCTTCCATCACGACCATTACGCCTTTGGGTTGGAGCGCGCCGTTGAACAGCCAATCGGCCAGTTGCGTAGTGAGCCGTTCCTGCACCTGCGGACGCCGCGCGTAAATTTCGGTAATGCGGGCCAGCTTCGATAAACCGATGACGCGGCCTTCGGCAGGGATGTAAGCGATGTGCGCTACGCCGGTAAACGGCACGAGGTGATGTTCACAGATCGAAGCGAAAGCGATGTCGCGCACCATCACCAAATCTTCGGCGGTTTCGGCGGGAATGACTTTCATCTCGGCCTGCGGGTCTTCGTGCAAGCCGCCGCAAATCTCTTCGTACATTTCGGCCACGCGACGCGGCGTATCCAGCAGGCCGCTACGCGACAGGTCTTCGCCGATGCCTTCGAGCAACAGGCGCACGCCCGCCGCGATCTTGTCTAAATCCATTTGTGTGTTTGCCATAATTTTGAAGCGGCGCATTATGGGCAGCCCTGAAAAGGGGCGCAAGCTGTACACAAGACTCGCGCTTCCGCTACACTCCGCCGCGTTCAACCCGCGCGTGTCCCCTTACCTTTCAGGCTCTATTATTGATGAAGACTTCACTGCTCATTCGTTTTTGTTTGGCTGCCGTTTGTTTGCTCGCGGCGTGCAACGATCCGCAAAAAGAGAAACTCACGCACCTCGCGCGTGGGCAGGAATACCTTAAATCGCAGCTTTATCCCGAAGCCATTCTCGAATTCCGCAACGCGCTGCAAATTGATCGCGGTCTGGCCGATGCGCATTTCGGCTTGGGCGAAGCGCTGCTCGCGCAAGGTAATTTGCAGGAAGCCGCCGACCGCTTTTTGCAAACCGCAAAGCTGGACCAGAAAAACTTGCAAGCGCGGCTGCGGCTCGGACAGATGCTGCTGCAATACACCCGCGTAGGCCGCGCGATGGATGACGCCACCAAAGAAGCCGAACGCCTGGAGAATGAAGTGCTGGCGCAGGACGCGAACAACGCTGAAGCGATCATCCTGCTGTCAGACATTCGTGTTTTGCAGAAACGCTATGAAGAAGCGAAAGAAGAACTCGACCGCGCGATTCGCCTGAACCCACAACGCGCTGCACCCGCTGTCGCATTGGCACGCTATTACGAACATCGTGCCAACGATTTACCTCCGACGGAAGCCGGCAAGTTGAAAGCGCAAGCCGACGCGGCGTTCAAAGACGGCATTGCCAAAAATCCGAAGCTGGCATTGGTACGATTGGCTTATGGCGACTTTCTTTACTCCAACCGCCGCACGACGGAAGCCGAGCAACAATTGCTCGCCTCCTTTGCCATCGCCCCGCAAGACCAACTCGTACTCGTCGCGTTACGCCGCTTTTACGAAAACCAGTTCCGCTACGATGAAGCCGAAAAGTATTTAGCCAAGCAGGTTGAGATCGAAACCGACAAGAATTCAGGCCGCGCGCAAATCATTGACCTGCACGCGCGCGCCGGACGCAACGCGCAAGCCATCGCCGAATACCAGCAACTGTTGAAAGAGCAACCCGATTTTTTGCGCGGTTATGCGCGACTCGCCGAACTGCTGCTGGCGGAAGGTCGTCCGCAGGAAGCCAAGCAACAACTTGAAGCGGCCTTGTCGCGTAACAAACAAGACAACGACGCGCTGCTCGTGCGCGGACGCATTCGCACGCTCGAAGGCAATTTCCGCGAAGCCATCCTTGATCTCGAATCCGCGCTGCGCCTCGAACCCGCCATGCCGGCCGCGCTGTATTACACCTCAGACGCGCACTTGCAGAACAACGATCCCGTGCGGGCGCGTTCGCTGGTCAACACGTTGCTCGGTTATTACCCCAAGCATCCGATGGGGTTGATGATGCTGATTCGCATTCAACTCAATCAGAACAAACCCAACGAAGCCGCCGACACGGCGCAACAATTGCTGAACTCGCTCGCGCAACTCAAAACCAACGAAACCGATTTTCAAGCGACGCGCATGCCGGTCGAAGCGTTGAAAGATTTAGAGAGCAAGGCTTTCACCGCGCGCGCCGTCTCGCACATGCAAGCGCGCAATTTCGCCGCCGCGCAAAGCGACTTGCAACGCGCCATTGAAACCGATGCACGCGCCGCCGAACCGCACATGAATCTGGCGACGATTCATCTGATTCAAAACAACGCCGCTGCCGCCCAGATCGAAGTCGAGAAAGCCGTCACGCTCGCGCCCAGCAGCCCCACCGCCGTCGCCTTGCTCGCCGACGTAGCCTTGCGCCAGCGCAATTACGCCGCGACGATTGCCAAACTCGACGCGCTCGCCGACAAACACGACCGCGCGAATCTGCTCTTTCAAAAAGCGCGGCTTTACGAAATGCAGGGCGACACGGCAAACACCGAAACCGCGTTGCGCAAGACCATCGAAGCCGACCCGAATTATCTCAACGCTTATTTTATGTTGAGCGATTTCTATAAACGGCAGAACCTTTACGAAAAAGCCATCAGCGAATTGCAGTCCATCATCCAAAGCAATCGTCAGGCACAGCAAACCGGACAGGCTCATCTAATGATTGGCCTGCTCGAAGAAAGCCGAGGCCGTTACAACGAAGCCGTCACGAATTATCAAAAGGCGCTGAGTTACGACAACCGCACGCTGGCGGCGGCGATTGCTTATAACAACCTCGCGTGGCTTTACGCCGACAAGAATCTAGGCAACATTGACCAAGCCACCGAACACGCGCAACGCGCCGTCGCCATCGCCCAGGAAGCCAGCTTTTACGACACGCTGGGTTACGCTTACTTCCGCAAAGGCCAGCACGCCATCGCCATCGAACAGTTCAACCGCGCCATCGAACGCCGTCCGCTCCAAGCGGGTTATTACTTACACCTGGCGCGGGCGCTGCGCGAAAACAACAACATCCCGCAAGCCCGTCAGGCTTACGCCAAAGCGATTCAATTACAGGGATTGAGCGCGGCAGATGTGAACGGCGCGCGGGCTGAAATGGCTGCGTTGCCGAGAGTCTGAAAATAGTGACGTGCGCTTCGCGTCTGCGGTTGAGGTGTGAGAAACTGCGCGCCGTCAACCACTAACTCGCTGTACCACCAATTTGTTTTCACCCAAAAAAGGAGACTCAGATGAACCGCATCTTTACTCTGACAGCCGCGCTTTTGCTGGCCGTGTGTGTAGTGCAAGCGCAACCCGATCCGTCACAACGCACAGGCCGACGTGGCGCAACCGAACAACAACCGACAACCACCCCGCCCGCAACGACGACAACGGCACGACCGGCAACACCGCTGGAAGAGAAATCTTCCGTCACCAAAGGCAGCGTGCGCATCGGCGGGCAGCAGATCAATTACACTGCGACTGCGGCGACTTACGTCATCAAGGCTGATGACGGCACGCCCAAAGCAACGTTCTTTTTTGTGGGCTACACCAAAGACGAAGTAAGCGACAAAGCCAAACGCCCGCTTTCGTTTATTTACAACGGCGGGCCTGGTTCGGCTTCGTCT
>JABFSD010000531.1 GCA_013140935.1 Acidobacteriota bacterium | reverse complement strand
GACTGAAGTCCACGCTACGACCACAGACTTCAGTCTGTGGTCGTAGCGTGGACTTCAGTCCGCGCGGTAACCAAATCAGCGCGGACTGAAGTCCACGCTACGTCCACAGACTGAAGTCTATGCTACTTTTTGAAAAAGTGTTTTCCGTAAAAATAACCCAGCCAATGCCGCACGGCGAGCTCGTGGGTGAACAGCGCGGACGGGTTGGATTGGGTGAAAGGAGCTTTCAATTGTTCGAGCAAACCCGTGACGGCGTGCGCGAACATATAACGCGGTACGCCTAAAAAGTAAGGCATGGGTTTGGGACGCGCGCGATCCATCACGCCGAGCGAGACGGCGTTCCAGTGACACCAGTTGCGGTAATACGCTTTGGTCAGGCGTTGCGCGGCGACTTGAAAATGCATGATGAGATCGGGGCGATATTGGCCGCGACAACCGGCGGCCATCATGCGTTCGTGAAAGTCCTGATCTTCGCCGCCGATCAAGTTGGTGTTGGTGCGTCCGAGTCGCGTGTCATAAAGCCCGATGCGGTCAACGACGGAACGGCGAAAGACGCTGTTGCCGCCGGTCATGATGCCTTCGTAATCCTTGCCGAACTCGCGCATCTGGTCGCCGCCGTCTACCCAGCCGATGACGGCGCGATAGCTTTGCGGCAACCAAGCGGGCACGGCGACGAAGTCCCAGCGCGGCTTGACGGGGCCGCTGATGAAATCCAGCTCCGTTTGTTTGAATGCCTCGGCCAGCGCGTTGAACCAACCCGCGTCCATTTCCTGATCGTCGTCGAAGATGCCAATGAGTTCGCCGCTGGTTCGTTGAATCGCCGTATTCAATGCGAACGACTTGCCCTGTTGCGGTTCGAGCAGGTAACGCATGCGCCCGCCCCACAAGCGGGTTTCGTCGGCAACAACGTGCGCAGTTTGATCGGTAGAGTGGTTGTCAACGACCAGCACTTGCACGTTCAAGTCCGCCGGAATCATCGCGTCGCGGATGCTCTCAAAGACGCGCGGCAGTTGCGTGCAGCGATTGTAAGTGGGGAGGATGAGATCGAGTTGCATTTAGGTAACCCTGGGTACGCAGCGCCTCCGGCCTGCAGGCTTGGCAGTCAGACGCAAGGAAAAGAAATGCGCTCATTGCCTTTCTTGGCGTCTGACTGCCAAGCCGGCAGGCCGGAGGCGCTGCGTACCCAAGTCACAAAGGACGCGCGGCCTCTGTCAGCCACGCCTGAAACATCAGCACATTCCATAACTGTTCCGCCGGAATGCGCCAGCCGACGGTTTTGCCCGAAAGCTGTTCCTGCCATTTAGCGCGCACGATGTCGGGTTGTAGGAAGCCTTCTGCGCGCAAGCGTTTTTCGTCAATCAAGTCTTCGACCCAATCGCGCAAGGGGCCGGTCAACCATTTTTCGAGCGGTACGGAAAAACCTTGTTTAGGACGTTCAATCAGTTGTTTGGGTACGTAACGATAGAGCAACTCGCGCAACGGCCATTTCGTCACGCCGTCTCGCATTTTGTAAGCGAGCGGCACCGACCACGCGAATTCAACCAGCCGATGATCGAGCAGCGGCACGCGCGATTCGAGACTGACGGCCATGCTGGCGCGGTCTACTTTGACAAGAATGTCGTCGGGCAGATAAGTGACCGAATCGAGATACATCATGCTTTCGATGAAACTCGGCACGCGCGCCAGTTGCGCCGCATCGGTGAGCGGCGTTGATGGTTCTTGTGAATTCAACACTAACTCAGTCGGTTTCTCCCAATGCGAAGCGAGGCGGTGATACATCAATTCGGGACGTTCGACCAAAAGATTTTGCGCCCATTGTTCGGCCTGAAAATTCACTTTGGCGGGCAAGCCCTGCGAGGCAAATCCGCTGACGGCGGCCAGACCTGAGAAACCGGCGGCGGCGGTTTTCTTTAATGCGCCGGGCCAATGCGCGATGCGATCCCAGGCTTTTTGCGCGCCGAGATAACGGCGGTATCCGCCGAATAATTCATCGCCCGCGTCGCCTGACAAACTGACGGTGACTCGTTCGCGCGCAAGTTGCGACACCAGAAACGTAGGCAGTTGCGACGAATCGGCAAAGGGTTCGTCGTAATAAGTCGCCATCGCGGGAATGATCTTCAAGGCTTCGTCCGGCTTGACGTAAAGCTCGGTATGATCGGTTCCCAAATGTTGTGCGACCGACTTAGCGAACTCGGCTTCGTTAAAACCGGGTTCGTCAAAACCGATGGTGAAAGTCTTGACCGGCTGCGTACTCAACGATTGCATCAGCGCCACAATCGTTGACGAATCAATGCCGCCGGAAAGAAATGCGCCTAACGGTACGTCGGCGATCATTTGTCCGGCGAGCGATTGTTTGAGCAAGCGTTCGAGTTCGTTGACGATTTCGTCGCCGTTGCCTTGAAACGGATGTTGCGCGCCGTGTTCGGCAGCGGCTTTGCACGACCAATACTCGATGGGTTGCGGCAGTTGCTGGCGTTCGGCTTCGGCGTAAGTGAGCTTGAGATAAGTCGCGGGCGGCAGTTTGTATACGCCGCGAAAGATCGAATAAGGCGCGGGAATATAGTTGTGCCGCATAAACAGCGCCAACGCATCGCGGTTGATTTCGCCGCGCCACGCGGGATGCGCGCGCAAGGCATTCAACGTCGAACCGAACAACAGCGTCTGGCCCATCCAGCCATAGTAAAGCGGCTTTTCGCCCATGCGGTCGCGCGAGAGATAAAGCGCGCGTTCCTGCTTGTCCCACAGGGCGAAGGCGAACATGCCTACCATCTTTTTCAACGCGGCTTCGACGCCCCATTGCTCGAAAGCCGCGAGCATGACTTCGGTGTCGGAATGTCCGCGCCACGAATAATCAAGCGCGGCGCGCAATTCGTTAAAGTTATAAATCTCGCCGTTGAAGGTCATCACGAAACGTTCGCTGGCGGAATGCATGGGCTGATGTCCGGCGGGTGTGAGGTCAACAATGGCAAGGCGGCGATGCGCCAGACCTATGCCGGCGGCGTCATCGAACCAGAGGCCGCTGCTGTCGGGGCCACGCCGATAGAGTTGATCGTTCATGCGCGACAACACGGCGGTGGAATCGTCGTCAGCACGTTGAAAAGAAAGAAAGCCTGTAATGCCGCACATAAATTATCAGATCGCCTGTCACCAATTACGCCACTGCTTCGATCAATAAGGCACCGCAAACTTCGGGAATCCATTGCGCGAGTTTATGCCAGGTGTGTTCGATGCCTGCGACGATGGGAACGTGATCGTAAACGTTCGGGTGCATCAGTTGTTTGACGTGCCAGCGTGTGAAACCGGCTTCGCGCAAGCGCCGGGCAATCGTACGCGGATTATTGAACCGAAAGAAAGTCGGATAAACATCAGCCTGCTGGCGCGTTTCGACGCGCGAAACAATGCCGCCGTGCCAGCGATTGGGAACCAACTGCGCCATCAGCGACACGATGTCGAGCCAGTTCGGCGTGACGATCAGCAACGTGCCGTCGGGTTGCAATACGCGGCGAATCTCAGCCAGCGTCGCCTGCGGTTTTTCGATGTGTTCAAACACCATGTTGCTCGTCACCAGATCGAAGCTGCCATCGGCGAAAGGCAACGCGGTGGCCGTCGCCAGCAAACGCACATGGCACGAGCGATTATCGCGCAAGGCTGACAGGTCTAAGTCAGCGCCCACCAGCAGGCTCGCACAGGCCACCAATTCCGCCTCCAGTTCGGCGTGCCCCTGCAACCACCGTGGAACCAGATTGCGTCCGCAACCCAGATCGAGCCAATGCGTCTCGTCTTGCAATAGTTCGTTAATGCGCCCCAGATAATGCCTTTGCGGATGCGCCATCTGTTGGGGGCTTAAGCCTGCGCCCCGCGTGCTAATACTTGCGTTCGTTAGATCATTTCCGGGACCGCCCATTAAAACCCTCTTCATGCATTTACGGGAGCAGCGCCGAAGGGGGGTGGCGTCACACGATTACTCTCAACAATGATTTCGTTTTGCGCTAACTGTTCGGCCTGGTGCGCGAGCATGCGCATCGTCGTCGCCAGCGCCACAATTTCATAAAGCAATTCCAAGTCCTGCCGACTGACGAAAAAGCCCGATACGCAATAGCCGATCAACGCAATCTGCAAGCCGTGCGAATAATAAATCAGCGGCGAATCGGGCGCGCGCGCGCGCAGGATGGTACGAGTACGCCACAGGCGAAAGTAACTCAGCGCGATCAATCCGACCAGCAACAGCATCGCCGGAATGCCCCCCTCGGCGCCCATTTGCAAAAAAGAATTGTGCGCGACGCGCGCATCGGCTTCGTCTTCGTAATTGCCATAGACCGCCATCAGGTTGCGAAAGCCTACGCCCGTGAAAGGATGGTCGCGCATGATCTCGAAGCAAACATTCCAGGCGCGCAAACGCTGTTGCGCCGAACGGTCTTCGCGGCCGTCTTCGCGGATGGTGCGAAAGCGTTCGGTGATGACGTCGGGCGCAAAGGCCAACACCAGCAGAATCGCCAGCGGCGCAAAAATCGCGCCCGTCACTTTATATTTGGTGCGAATGGCGAGCATAAACATCACTACGCAAAGGCCGACGAACCCGCCCCGCGAGCGCGTCACAAAGACCGTAAAAAACGTAGCGAGCGCGCAAAAATATAAGCCCCATCGCCACAGCCGCGTGCTTTCGGCTTTGGCGGCGTAATAAATAATCGGCAGCGCCATCACCAGCAACAACGCGTAATCGTTGTTGTCTTCGAACATGCCGCCCGGCCCATAAGAACGATTTTCGGCACCGCCATAAATCGCACGGGCAAACGAACGCACGGCCAGCGCGCCGAGAATGACAGCCGTGCCCAGATATAACTGGCGTACGCGTTTGCCGCTGTCAGCCAACGCCGTCATCAATAACGAAATCACGAACACCTTGGTGACTTCGATCATCTTGGGCCGCGACTCGGTCGGATTGAAGGACGCAAACGTAGAAATCAGCAATTGCAACCACAGCAACACCAGCAAAGCGTTGGGAATGATGCGGGGAAAACGGCGCGTGACTTCAAACAACAAATAACCCAGCAGCGTCGCCATGGCGACAAACATCGAAATGCGCGTGTCGGGAATATAAGCCCATTGATGCGGGCGCAGGTAAGCGACGGCCAAATAGGAAATCAGTCCCGCGAAAGGCGAGAAAAACGCCAGCGGAATAATGAAAATCATTAACCCGTAAATCAGCAGTGCTTTCATAAACTCAGTGGCTAGTGGCTAGTGGCTAGTTCTCATAAGCTGACAACTAACCACTAGCCACTAATTCTGCATAAAGTCTTTCATAACGTTGCAACATCGCGGGCAAACTGAAATCGCGTTCGACGCGCTTTCTGCCGACTTGGCCAAAACGGCGCGCGAGGTCGCGATCTACGACAAGGCGCGACAAACGTTCGGCCAGCGCGGACGGATCTTTGACGTTGACGAGAAATCCATTTTCACCTTCGCGCACCAGCTCAGGCAACGTAGGGATATTCGTCGCCACCACCGGCAACGCAGCGCCCATCGCTTCGAGAACTGCGCCGGGCAAGCCTTCCGACAACGAAGGCAACGCAAACACATCCAGCGCGCGTAAGAAACGCGGTACGTCGTGGCGCAGACCGGTGACGATCAGCGCTTCGTAAACATTCAATTCGCGCGCCAGCGTTTCGAGCCGCGCGCGTTCGGCTCCGTCGCCGATGAGCATCAGGTGTAAGCCGCCATGGCTTTTTTGTGCGTGCCACAATTGCGCAAAGGCGCGCACGAGCGTCGGCAAATCTTTGGTTTCCTGAAAGCGCGCCACCGTACCGATTACGCAATCAGCGGGCGCAATGCCGTACTCAGCGCGCAAGGCTTGTGCGTCCGCCAGCGTGACGGCATCGAGTTTCTGAATATCAATCCCGTTGGCGACGACCTTGACGCGCCGCGTGTCGAAGCCCGTCTCGCGGCAAAAATATTGCCGCATCTCTTCTGACACGGTGAACACCTGATCGGCCAGATGATAGATGCAACGGCGAATCACTTTGCGCTTCGCCGGTTCAAAATGAATGTAAGGCAAATTGCGTCTGTGTTCGCTATGCACGAGTTTCGGATAACGAGCTAACGCCGTTGCCAACGCGCCGTCCACACCCGCCCAACTGCGCGTATGCACGATGTCGGGA
>JABFSD010001224.1 GCA_013140935.1 Acidobacteriota bacterium | reverse complement strand
TTGTTTTACGAATACTTTCACGGCGACAACGGCGCAGGCATCGGCGCCAGCCATCAAACCGGCTGGACGGGACTGGTTGCCAAGCTGTTGCAACAAAGTGGCGAAGCGTTTTGACGGCGGGAATAATTGAACGAATTGGGCGGATAAACCAGACAGAAAGGAGAACCAATCCATGCTCAACACTGCACGAACATCCCGTCATCATTCGTTCGCCAAGCCCCGTCGCGTGACGCGGAGCTTGCGGTTGGTTACGTCGCATTCAGTTGCTCAACCGAAAGCGTTGTTGGTTTGCGACAACATCCAGCAAGCCGAACAGTGGCGCACAGCGTTGGCGCTTGCCGAAAGCGAAGTGGCTTATTCAACCGAAGCATTAAGCGAAAGCCTTTCACTCGCCATCATAGACGTGACCGCCGAAAAACTGGTCGAGACACTCAAAGCGTTGCGTGCGAGCGATGCGCCTGACGATTTTTATATCTTCGTTGCCGCCGACCAAATCGTAAACGCGCCGCAACTCGCAGGCGTCTTGCCGCACTATCGTGCGTTGGCTTGCGGCCACGGTGAACTGATTCAACTCGCGCGTCGCCGTTTGACCGGAGCGACGCCACCACCACGCAAGGAGATGATGTTGTGAAAGAGGAGAGGGGAATTATGGATTTCAATTGCGCGCACTTTCAGTATGCACTGACACACCACGAACCGATTCAGATAAACGATGCACTGGCGTTGCATCTGGACGATTGTTTCGCATGTGCTGAAGCGTTGGCAGCGCGTCAGGGAATCAAACCAGTCTTGCAACGCGCACTGGCAAGTGATGACGCCGCACCGGCGGCCTTGCGCGCGCGCATTCGTCGTGAATTGCGTCAGCCGCCAACCGTGTGGCAAAGCGCGCGCTTGTGGTTCGGTGGGTTCAACAACAGTTGGGTGATAGCCGCAACGACGGCTGGGTTGCTGGTGACTCTTGGCGTAGCGAGTTGGGTGCGCAGAACACCATCGCTTGAGACAACCCAGCTCGCCCGTGAAACCACAGTGAATAAAAACAACGCGCGCCTGCTGAAAATCGGTTTTGGCAATCATCGGCATTGTGCCGTTGAACGCGATTATTCCGCCGGGCCGCACAGCTTTGCGCAAATGGCTGAGGCGATAGGCAATGACTGGATTGATCTCGTGCGGCTCACCAAAGAACACGTCCCGGTGGATTACCGCGTAATGATCGCGCATCGTTGCGAGGTCGAAGGGCGCGAGTTCATTCACCTGATTTTGTCGAATCAGCAAACCCTGTTGTCGCTTACGTTGACGCGCAAGCAGGGCGAAGTGTTCGACAGCGCAGGCGTGGCCTTGCAGCAGATGCGCGAACAGAATTATTCAGTCGCGGGTTTCGAGACGGCGGCTTATTTGGGTTACGTCGTGTCGGGATTAACGGCTGAACAGAATTGGCAATTGGCAGTGCGATTAGCCCCGGCGGTGAAAGAGTTCGTCGCGCGGCGCGAAGGCTAAACAGAAGGCCGTAGAACAAGATGGTATCTTGTTCTACCGAGTCAGGAACAAGATACCATCTTGTTCTACGAAGTTTATTATGATTCGTTTCGATCAAACAGTTTGCACCGACTTTGCCGCCGCCACCCGGCGCGAGTGGCTCGAAACCAACGGCCTGGGCGGATTCGCTTCGGGCACGGTGGCAGGCGTGAATACGCGGCGCTATCACGGACTGTTGGTCGCCGCCCTCAATCCACCCGTAGGTCGCACCGTCTTGCTCGCCAAACTCGAAGAAACGCTCATCGTTGACGGCACACGCTACGAGCTTTCAGCCAATCAATATCCCAACACGATTCATCCGCAAGGTTATCAGTTCTTGAAAGAGTTTCGTCTCGATCCGTGGCCTGTGTGGATTTATGAAGTCGCGGGCTGTCGTCTCGAAAAATCCGTTTTCATGGTGGATGGCGAAAACAGCACCATCGTGCGTTATGTCTTGCTCGCGTCGAACGGACAAAACGTCGAGCTCGAAGCTCGTCCTTTGCTCGCCTTGCGCGATTACCACGCGACGATGCACGAAAACGGCGCGGTGAATGCGCACTATATTTCGGTGGATGGCTTGCTTTCGTTCGTGCCCTACGAGGGCTTGCCGACTTTGCATCTGGCACACAACGCCACCATCATCGAACCTGCCGGATATTGGTATCGCAATTTTGAATACGCCGTCGAACGCGCGCGCGGGTTGGATTATCAGGAAGACTTGTTCAATCCCTGCGCGCTCAAATTTGAGCTCACAAAAAACCATTCGGCTGATCTGATCGCTTCGACCGAAACACTCGACATCAAGCAGGTCGCGCAATACGAACTAGCTGAACTTGCACGACGCCGATCCATTGTCACGGCGATTCCTGCCGAAGACGAACTGACGCGCACGCTGACTGCCGCAGCCGATCAATTCATCGTCAATCGTGGCAATGGCAAAACGATCATTGCGGGTTATCACTGGTTCAGCGATTGGGGACGCGACACGATGATTGCGTTGCCGGGGCTGACGCTTACCACCGGACGCACCGACGTGGCCGCGAGCATCTTGCAGGAATTCGCCCAGCACGTCAGCCAGGGCATGTTGCCCAATCGCTTTCCCGATGCGGGCGAAGCGCCCGAATACAACACCGTAGACGCGACGTTGTGGTATGTCGAAGCCGTGCGCGCGTGGCTGGCGGCGACAGGTGATGCAGCGTTCGTCAAACAACATCTTTACGCCACGTTGATAGACATCATTGATTGGCACGAACGCGGCACGCGCTACGGCATTCGCGTTGACGACGACGGCCTGCTGCGCGCGGGCGAGCCGGGCGTACAACTCACCTGGATGGATGCGAAGGTCGGCGACTGGGTCGTCACGCCGCGCATCGGCAAGCCTGTCGAGATTCAGGCGCTCTGGTTCAATGCGCTCTGCGTAATGCGCGGATTGGCTGAAACGTATGGCGACGCGACGAACGCGAAACGATTCAAACAACTGGCGACGCGTGCCAAACGCAGCTTCAACGAACAATTTTGGAACGATGCGGCGGGCTGTTTTTACGATGTAGTGAATGGCGACGAACGCGACGGTTCGATTCGCCCCAATCAGATTTTTGCCGTGAGCTTGCCCCACACGATGTTGGCAAAAGCGCGCGCCAAGCGAGTCGTCGCGGTGGTCGAACGTGACTTGCTGACGCCTTACGGCTTGCGCAGCCTCGCGTCCGCTGATGCGCAATATTGTGCGCATTACAACGGAGGTGTCATCGAACGCGACGGCGCTTATCATCAAGGCACGGTGTGGGCGTGGCTGTTGGGGCCGTTCGTCACGGCTTATCTAAAAGTGAATGACAGCAAAGCTGCGTACCGAAAAGTTGTTAAATGGAAAGCCGCACTCGCCACACATTTGCTCGAAGCCGGACTCGGCCAGGTGTCAGAAGTGTTCGACGGCGCGGCTCCGCATGAGCCGGGCGGCTGTGTCGCCCAAGCCTGGAGCGTGGCTGAATGGTTGCATATTGCGAAACTGCACGAATAACCCAACCACAAAATATATGATCGTTCAGCCTGCCGCAGTGGAAAATCTTCGATAGCCCGCGAGCCGCTTTTACAAACGGCGCGGGTTGTCTATACTCCGCCCGCTTCAAACGACAACACCACTCAAAACGAATGCGCGAAACGCGCGCCACCTTTTGGCTTTTGCAAGTCGAGAGTGAGGCGGCAATGCGCTTGAAGCCCTCCCCATATTCGGTAATACAGCAGTAAAGCCGTTACGACCCACGAGGTCTTTTCACTACACATCAACACGAAACCCCACGACGATTCGCAATCAGGATAGTTGGCAGCTTGTGCGACTGTTGCCCCAGACACGGCATGCAACGGCTGTCTTTTCATAACCTTAGAGGAGCGCTGAGATGAAGAATTTGATCAGGTTGATTCTCGGTTTGGGTCTGCTGATTTTTGCTTACTTCCATTGTTGTATGGGAGCCGAGCATACGGCGACGCCAACCGCAGTCGCCACCACCACGGCCCTTGCCACGGTTCCGCCCGCCTTTGGTGCGCGCTGGCAAAACAGTAAAGTGTTGCTGGATGGTTTGCTGCCCAACGAAGACACGCGCAATCGCCTGTTGGCGCGCGCCCGTGAGCTATATGGCGCAGACGGTTTCGTAGATCAGAAGCTGCGCGTGAGTGGCGCGGAAGCCAACGCCAACGTGCAAAATCCAGCGGGCTGGACCGATTGGGCCGTGGCGCAATTGCAAGGGCCTGATCGTTTGAAAAAGCTGAATGCCAACTTGCCTGATGGTTCGGGCATCGCGCTCACCGACCGCGAACTGACCGTGCGCGGCGTGTTGCCCGACGAAGCGACGCGCAGCAAGTTGTTGCAGGAACTCACCGGTATGTTGCCGGCGTCGGTCAAGCTCAACGACCTTATCAGTATTTTAGGCAACAACCTCAACGACACCCAATTGGCGGCGCAAAGCGAATTTAATCGGGCGGTCATCAACGGCATCGAATTCGCGGTCAATCAGTTCGACGTGAAATCGAAAAATCCCGAACAGAACGAAGCCACCGTCAACGCCGTCGCCGAAGTGCTCAAGAAATATCCCGACATCAAAGTGGCGATCAACGGGCACACCGATTCTGACGGCACGCTGGCTCCGAATATGTTGTTGAGCACACGACGCGCTAGCGCCGTGCGACAGGCGCTCGTCGCCAAAGGCGTAACCGCCGACCGTTTGAACGCACAGGGTTTCGGGCCGAACCAGCCCGTCTCTGATAACGCTACGCCTGATGGCAAGGCGCGCAACCGGCGCATTGATTTCAAAGTCATCGCCGGAACCAGCAACGTCACTGCGAAATAACGAAAGGGGAATAATCACATGTCTTCATCATTTAACTGGTGGTGTCTCATACCGCTTCTCGCAGGGCTTTATCTGTTGTGGGAAGCGCTCCGCGGTTTATTGGGCGGAGGGAAAAAAGAAGATGGCGAACTCAAAGGCAAAGTCGTGGCCTATGAACGCGACCTCGACACAGCGCGCGCTGAGTTGCGCCGTCACAAAGACGAATTCGCCAGCATGCGCGCCGATTTCGATACGACTAAGGCTTCGCTGAAAGAAAAAGATTCGCTCATCGGCGACTATGAAACGAAGCTCGCGGCGGCGGCGGCGGCGGCCACGGCTGTCACGGTGGGCGCGGGTGAACTCAAATCCAAAGACGATGAAATCGCTTCGCTCAAAGCCGCGATTGAAGCGTCGAAACTCAAACTGACTGACATCGAAGCAAAGGCCAAAGCCGAAATCGAAGCGGCGAAAAAGGCTGTGCCCGATGTGAAGCTGACCGAAGAGGCCAACACTCTGCGGCTCAGTCTCAAAGCCAAAGAAGACGATTTGGGACGGCTGACGGCGCGCGTGAACTTGCTCGCGCCGCTCGAATTACAGATCAAAGATCGTGATCTGAAACTCAAAAAATTCGAAGCCCAATTCGCGGCAGGCACGCAAGACAAAGACGATGAGATTGCCCGGCTCCAGGCTGAACTCGCCGCTGCGCATCAGAGCAGCGCCGATGAAGTCGTACGCTTGCAAGGCGTGGTCACCAGCCTCGAATCGAATGCGGGCAAAGTTGACACCGAACTCGACACGCTCAGGTTGCAACTGACGACGAAAGAGGAATCCATACGCGATTATGACAATCGCCTCTTCGATCTCGAAAACAAATTGAAAGAAACCGAAGCGGCGCGCAAAGCCGCGGTCGGCGACAAAGAAAGCGAAGGGCAACACTTCCGTTTGCGCCTCGGCGAACTCGAAGCCGCTGCCGCCGGAGCCGCTGCTGCCCTTGCCGCTGCCGAAGCGATGAAGCCCGATCAGGAAGCCGCATTGCGCGATGCCGAAGCGGCGCACAAGCTGCACCTCGGAGAAAAAGACGCCGAAGTCGCCCGCTTGCGTTTGCGCATCAGCGAACTCGAAAAGGCTGACAGTGCGTTGCAAGTCAAACTCGGTGAAGCGGAGTCATTGCAGGTCATTGCGTTGAAAGACAAAGACGCAGCGATTGCCCTGCTGCAAATCAGGCTCAAGGAGCTCGAACCGCTCGAAGGCAAACTCAAGCTAGCCGAAAGCAATCTATCGGCGGCGCAAGCCGATCACGACGCCCAAGCCAAAGATTGGCAAGCCCGTAG
>JABFSD010000464.1 GCA_013140935.1 Acidobacteriota bacterium | reverse complement strand
GCCTTGCGGCCAGCTCAGCAGCCAAAGCTGATCGGCGAAGACCGGCGAAGTCTGATGCCAGGCCGTCACGACGAGGCCGCTGCCGTCGTTGAGCCAGGCGGTTTGCCCGGTCATCGTCCATTTCGTAGCGCCGAGCGGCGTGATTTTTCCATCCGTTACGTTGACGGTCACGATGTGCGCAAAAGATTCTTTCTCATTCATCTGGCGAGCCGAGCAGGCAATCGTCTTGCCGTCAGGCGACCAGGACGGGCCGCGCAGCAAAAAGCCGTTCGGACGTTTGCGCACGGCCAGCGGCTGCGGTTGCGTACCGTCGGCATTGGCCGTCATCAACATGGTTTCGTTGGTCTGCTGGACGTTGCGCAGGAAGGCGAAGCGTTTGCCATCAGGCGCAAAGGTCACGGCGGTGTCGAGATCACTCAACACTTTGCGCGGCGTGCCGCCGATGGTCGAAATTTGATAGAGCGTGGCGACCGCTTCACCTTTCGGCCTGACGACGTAATATACGAATTGCCCATCGGGCGAAAACGTCAATCCGATGATGTCCTGTTCGGTCGCCGGAACGATTTGAATGCGCTCGGTCGTTTCAGCCTGCCGCACCCAGACGCCGTGTTTGCCGGCGTCTTCAAACACATAAGCGACCCACTTGCCGTCAGGCGAAACCGCCGGATGAAAAGCTTTGCCCGAAGCCGTCAATTTGCGCTGACTGAAATTCGTAAAGGCCGTCGGGCGATTGCGTCCGGTGAAATACCGCCAGACGCCAAAGCCTGTCGCCGCGACCAGCAACACCGCCGCCAGCGCCAGCCAGAGATGTTTGTGTGTTCGCGTAGGCGCGGCAACAAGCGGCGGTGCGGTATTGGTTGGCATCACCGGCAGTTCTTCTTCTTCGATGACGATGTGCGTGCCGGTGCGCGAAGTCAGCGTGATCTCGTCCGTGCCGCGCTGCGACAAGCGCACTTCGGCAATGAAACGATAGCCGCGCCGCGGCACGGTCTCGATGTATTGCTGCCGCGCGCCGCTTTCGCCCAACGTCTTGCGCAATTGAAAGACGAGTTGTGTGAGACTGCTTTCCTCGACGACGGCGTCGGGCCACAACTGCTCCATCAGGCGGTCTTTCTCTAAAATCTGGCCGCTGTTTTCGAGCAAGAGCTTGAGCAACTCAAAGACCTTCGGCGTCAAGGTGACGGGCTGGCCTGCTTGATAGAGTACGGGTTCGCGCGGATTCAGACTGAAGGCGCCGAATTCGAATAATTCGTGATGCTGGTCGGTCATAAGTGAATGATGAGCTCCCTGATTGCGTCTCGCCGGTCGGCTAGCCGTGGTTTTACTGTCTGAATTCTTTGATGGCCTGCACGAGCCGCGCGCCGAGTTCCCAAGTTAAGCCCTCGCCGTTGAATTCGCAATATCGCCAATGCGCCAGCCGGTCAGGAAACGGCAGCGGCTTTTCCCATAACAGCAGGCAGTGATCGGCGTAAAGCGCCGACGCTGCGCCCAGCCGCAGCCAGACATTTTCAGCCAGCGCGCCGTCCGCCTGCTCCGTGCCGGCCACGATGAGCAGGCCCGCAGTGCAACGTCGCCAAGCCGTTCCGTTGAGCGACGAACGCGCCGCCGGTTCGTTGGCGATGACCACGCTTTCAATGTCGGCCAAGCCGAGCGCGGTTTGGATTTGTCGCACCAAGGGCGAATGGTCGGCGGTCGAGATTGCTACACACAGTTTTTCCGGCACAGCGGCAGCGCGGGCGCGAGTGCCTTGCCGCGCGCCTTGCAGGTAATCGCTCAATTCTTGTTGATCCACACGCAGGCGCGCCGGTTGTCCGCGTTTGCCCAGCGTGAGGACGCCAAAATCCGCCGCATGACACAAGTGAAAAAAACTGATCGCCTTGGCCTTCAACGTCCGCACATCCCCATTGCACTTGAGCGGCTGTTGTTCGCGCCAAAAATCAGCTAAGTCGTTGTCAGTCGCACGTTGAATCGCTTGTTGATGCAGCCACTCCAACGCGGCGCGGTAAGGCGCGAGTTGAGATAAGAGGCGGCGAAAGTGTTCGGCTTCGGGCGCGAGTTCCGCCACGAGCGCTTGTCCGCGCGGCGCGAGACGGATGAGAGAATCGTGTTGCGTGATGAGTTGCAGGTCGCGGTAAACGGTCAGCTTGGCGGGGTCGAGAATGCGCTTGCGAAAGGGGTCATTGAGTTCGACGGTCTGCAAGCCATCTGGATGTTTGCGCAGCAGCCGGACGACTTCGCGCAGGTCGTTGACCGTGACCGGCGCTGGCCAGACGGAATCGAGCCATTGCGCGGTTTCGGCGGCATCGGCTGGCGCGGTTTCTCTGGCGCGATTACGTGGGCGCACGAGCGGCGTGACCTTTTCGGAGTTAGGGGCGAAACGAACCGGCGGGTTCGCAGGTTGCAAGCGCAGTTTTTCAGACAAGAGGGCCATCGGCGGTTACTCTCCTTTACGGTGTTTTGGTGGGAGCAACCTAAGCCGCTTTGCGTTTCAATGCTTGAGTAATCCGTTATTAATGCCTAAACCGTGCGCGGATAATGGATTTTGCGCGATGCGCTTTACTATTCGACGCAGCCCCTTCTCTTTTTGCAGCCACTCGCCACTACGATTTACAAATTTTCTTATTGCTTAACTTGTTGCATAAGAACCTTCGGTCATGCGGCTGACGAGCCATCAGTGAAACCGCGCCGGTCAATTGGTTTAACTCTTTCTCTTACTTCAGCTTCACCTCTTTCACTTATTCGCGGCATCGGCTTTGCCTCTTGCAACGCTGCAAACGAGCGAACCCATGCCTGCTGCGATCCAATCACCCAAAACGGAGGTGCAACAGGTGAGTTACCTACCCAACCCAATCCAGGAGGATTTATGAAGCTGTCCATTTTTGCGAGAAACACGGTCATTGCGTTGGCTGCGTTGTTAGGGTTGTTGTTGTCGCCCTCGGTGCAGGCGCAAACCGTTACCGGCGGATTGCGCGGCGCGGTCACTGACGGCACGGGTGCCATCGTACCCGGCGCAACCGTGACCGCCGTCAACACTGCGACAGGCATCGCCACCAAAACCACGGCGACGGATGAAGGCTTTTACGCCATCCCCAGAATGCTGCCCGGACGTTACAGCGTCAGCGCCGAAGCAGCGGGCTTCAAGAAGTTCGAGCAGACCGAAGTCGAAGTTTCAGTCGGCAAAGACGCCGTCATTGATTTCAAACTCGAACCCGGCGCGATCACCGAAGTCGTCACCGTCACCGGCGGCGCACAGGCGCTGGTCGAAAAAGACACGGTGCAAATCTCGACGACTTTCAGCGAACGCAAAGTGCAGGAATTGCCCGTCAACATTCCGGGACGTGGCATTGATCGCATCGCGCTGCTGACGCCGGGCGTGACGCTCGGTTTCGGCAACGTCAACGGCAACGGCGTGACGCTTTCGGCCAACGGACAGCGCGCGCGCTCCAACAACTTTGCCATGGACGGCGTAGACAACAACGACCTGACGCTAGGCGGCCCGTCGTTTTTCGTGCGCAATCCCGATGTGGTGAGTGAATTCCAAGTCATCACCAACAACTTCTCGGCGGAGTTCGGACGCAATCAGGGTGCGGTCGTCAACATCTCTACGCGCTCGGGCGGCAACGCCTATCACGGCAGCGTGAACTGGGATCACCTCGACGCCAAAAATTTCAATTCACTGACCAATTTGCAGCGGCGTTCGGGGCGCAAAGACCCGCCCGCCAATCTCGACAACCTGTTCAGCTACGCGCTGGGCGGGCCAATCGTCAAACAGAAAGCCTTCTTTTTCACTTCCGGCTGGTTTCGGCGCAATCCGGCGACGGTATTGATTCAACCTGTCTTGCTCGCTCCGACACCGGCGGGCTTGCAGGCGTTGAAAGCCGCTTATCCGAACAACGGTGGGGTTCAGTTTCTGGCAGATTATTTGGCTTTCGCCTTGCCCTTCGGCAATCCGCGCATTCGCCCAGATGTCACGCCTTCCACGATCACCATCGGCAACACGGTCGTACCCGTGGCGTCGCCTGAACGCAGCGTGGTGCAACCAACGACGATCAACGAATATACCGGACGCGGCGACGTGACGCCGAATGACAAGCATCGTTTCTGGGGGCGTTACTTCTGGCAGAAGAACGAAGGCAAGGACGGCCTGGCGGCGCAAACCGGCGTGACGGGCGACAACCCCCAGCTTTCCAAACAAATCGGCGGTGGTTGGAACTGGACGCTCTCGACGCGGCTGACGAATGAGTTTCGCGTCAACTACTCGCGGCTCTTCGTGCTGTTCGGCGGCGGCTCTTCGGGCGGCGACAAAGGACAAATCCCCAGCATCTACGAAATTGATAAAGCCGTGACCTGGATCGCGCTCAATTTCACTGCCGCCAATGGCGCGGGCTTGCTCGCCGTCGGCCCCGCCCAAAACCTGCCGCAAGGGCGCGATGTCAAAGCCTGGCAGTTTTCCGACAACCTGTCGTGGCTGCGCGGCAATCACCAATTGAAGATGGGCGCTGATTTCCGCAAGCTGCTCAATTACGCGCCCTTCCTGCCCAACGTGAATGGCGCGTTCACTTACAACACCCCGGCGGAACTGGTCGCCAACACGCCCGGTAATTTTCAAGTGGCCTTTGGCCCGACCGATCTCGATTACAAGGAATTCGATCAGTACTACTACTTTCAGGACGACTGGCGCCTGCGCCCGAATCTCACGTTGAATCTCGGCGTGCGTTACGAATATACCGGTCAGCCGATCAACCAACTGGCCGACCTGACAGTGGCGCGCGAGAGCGATCCGGCCAGAGCGTTGTGGCGACAGACGCTGCCCATCGAAGCGCGCACGCTGCCGCGCGTGCCGGTGGACAAAAACAATTGGGCCCCACGTCTGGGCTTTGTTTATTCGCCACGTACCAGCGGCGGCTGGTTGAACCGCTTGTTTGGCTCAGACAAAACCACGTTGCGCGGCGGTTATGGCATCGCCTACGACCCAGCGTTTTATAACCTGTTGCTCAACATTTCGACTTCGTCGCCGATTGCGCTGACGACCGGCGCACCCGGCTTCGGCTTGCCGCTGGGAGCCACGACCGGCGACAAGGTACGCGACGCGGCAGCCCGTAGCGGCTTGATTCGTTTTAACACCTTCGACCCGCGTTTGCTCAATCGCACGACCGCAAACGCCAACTTCGCAGCGCCTTATTCACAACAATGGTCGTTCGGACTGCAACGCGAATTCGGCAGCGGCCAGGTACTCGAAGCGCGTTACGTCGGCACGCACGCGGTTTCGTTGTTCCAGACGGTGAACGCCAATCCTTTCGTCGGCAATCTGGTGAATGGCTTCAGCCGCAATTACTTCGACCCGACGGCGAATGCGACGCGCGCGCTGGCTTTCCCCGGCTTCAAATCATTGCTGCCCAACGTGACGCCGCTGACTTGTACCGACAACCCGGCGACGCCCGACAACGAAGCCGCTTGCAACGGGCGCTTGTTCAACGGCGGTCCGCAGCGCGAACGGCTCAACGGCGCGCAATCGCTCTATCACGGCTTGCAAACACGCTTTGACGGACGCTTCCGCAAAGACTGGATTTACGGCCTGACTTATACGTGGAGCCACGCGATAGACAATTCGAGCGAAGTGTTCAACTTCGCCGGCGGCAATACGGTCGCGGTCGCGCAAAATCCGCTCGACTTGACGCGCGGCGAACGCGGCAATTCGGGCTTCGACGTGCGCCATTCCTTCACGGCGAATTTCATCTGGAACCTGCCGTTTATGAAGGAACAAAAAGGCGTACTCGGACGCCTCGCGGGCGGCTGGCAAGTCAACGGCATCGCGCGCGTGCAAGGCGGGCGGCTGTTCAACCCACTGCAAGCCAATTCAGCGCGCAACCCTTATGAAGACACGGGCTTCATGAACGCCTTCTTCGGCGTCTCGCATCTGCGCCCGTTCAGCGGCAATCCGCAGGCGACGTCAAACCTGGTAGCAATCACCGACGTAGACGCCTGCCTCTTTTACGGACGCTGCGGCACGAGCGGCGGCGCGCCGATTTTGCGCACAAGCCCGACGGGCTTTTGCCTGTTGAACGATTTGAACAAAGCCACGCCGGTCTTCACGTCGGTCACGCCGAACGACGTGCGCTTCATCGTCAACGGCGCGGGCGCGGCCATGAAATTCGGCACGCCCTTCGGCAACATCGGACGCAACACC
>JABFSD010001059.1 GCA_013140935.1 Acidobacteriota bacterium | reverse complement strand
CTTTCTGGTCGCCCGATGGACGGCGCATTGCCTGGAGCCTGACGAGCAGCGCCGACGCCGCGCGCCCGCCCTTACGCGGTACGCAAATGATCGAAGTGGATAAACCGTGGTCACAGCAAACGCCTGTCACTTTGCCGCCGGTCAACGCAACGGGCGATTGGTTCAACGGCTATCACTGGTCGCCCGACGGCAAACGGCTGGTCGGCACGACGGCGGGTTTGCAAGGCCACGAAGTGCGCACTAATGCCGGACTATGGCTCTATTCGTTCGAGACCAACCGCTACGAACAAATCACCCAATTCGGCTCCAACCCGGAATGGCTCGCCGACAACCGCCACCTCGTCTTTATCCATTTGGGCAAAGGGGAAATCGCCGAGCAGCGCGTCTGGCTCGTAGACACTCAAACCCAAACCACCAAACCGTTGATGACTCATCCAACTCAAGTCATCTCTACGCTCGGCCTGACGCGCGACAACCGCCGCCTGTTTTTCACCGCGACCGATCATCAGAGCGATGTCTTCCTGCTCTCGCTCGATAAATAAAGCCTGAGGGAAGCGCGTGCGCCAGTCCCCCAGGTTTTGATAAAGCGTGGCGACTTCGGCTAGTCCATTTTTTTTGTGATGGTAAATTCTTTGAACTTGAATTCCCCACCGCCTTTAACCTGCTCGTCGTTTTCTACTGGCAAATCGGTCAGGCTATTCGTCCGTTCTTCGTCAGCCAGTTGTTGTTTGTTGCCGTCCGCCTGAATTTCCATCTCATTCATTGTCTGATCTCCTTGATCTTAATTGTCGGGTTTGTCGGTGCGCATCGTGTCGCTCAAACGCATTGATCGAGCGACATGCGCATTCGTCAGCTAAGGCGTAGCCGCGCCGCAAAAACAACCACCCAAAAAAAAATTTTCGGATGATAGTTTTCAGCACTTCCTCACGCCTTAGCCCATGAAAAATGAACTACGCGAGAGGAAACAGACCGATGTTCACCGTCAACGAAACCGCTTTTGGCTGGGAAGAAATCAGCGCCGCCGCCGAGGCGTGGGGCGAATGGCAGCCCTTTGTCGAGTCGGTCAGGCAAGCGTTGGCTTGTTTGGATTACGCCGCCGCGCACCGACAATCGCTGCCCGCCCACGAATTCAAAGCCGCGCTGACGGCGTTTCGCTATGCCCACAACTTAATCAGCGCCGAAGACGCGCAAGTCTGGTTGCGTCGCTGGGAACTGACGACGGAAGCATGGATGAATTGCATGCGCGGCCAACTGTGGCGCGCACACTGGAGCGGCAAGCTCAAAGACATTGTCGCGGCACATCCGATCAGCGATGAGACATTGGCTGCCGCGTTACGAAGCTACGCCCTTTGCGCCGACCAACTGAACGGCTGGGCGTGCAAGCTGGCCGGACGCGCGGCGGTGGCTGCGCAACTCGGCCCGTTCGATGCGGATGTGACTTCGCCCCATGAGTTGCTCATCCGCATCGAAGCCGCTTTTGCCGCGCAACGCGCCGCCGCGCTCACCGCTCAACGAGTGCAAGCCAGCATCGCCGACCATCGGCTCGATTGGGTGCGTTTCGATTGCCATTCGCTGTGGTTCGCTGACGAAGCCGTCGCGCGCGAAGCCGCCTGGTGCATCACCGAAGACGGCTGCACGCTCGATCAGGTCGCCGACAGCGCGCATCGCACCGCACAAGCACAACGCTTTTATCTAGACGAACTCGACCCCGCCTTACGTCCTTTCTTTCTGGCAGCCCGCGCCGGAGATTTATTGGGGCCGTTGAAAATGGCGACGGGCTTTCCGCTTTACGCCATCGCAGCCAAGCAGATGCCGACGGCGGACGATCCGCTCATTCGGCAACGCGGCGAACAAATGCTGCTCACGCAATTGATGGCGCAAGCCGTCAACGAACGAGTGACGTGGCTGGGCTAACCATATTGAAACGCGCGTTCGTAGTTCCGCCTTTAGGCGGGCGCGTTCGGGCTAACGAAGCGCCCGCCTAAAGGCGGAACTACGAACGCGTATTCGGGAGATTCTATGAACAACCAACGCATCGCATTGGAAGAATTGCCGATGATGGCTTTCCTGCCAACGGACTTGAAACAACTCGTGATGGATTGTTTCGTACCCGCACATTTCAGCTTCGGCGGCGAGATCGTCACCGAAGGGCAAGACACCAACGCCGTTTATGTTTTAGCCGAAGGTCGCGCCCGCATGATCAAACGCGGGGCGAATGGCGAAGAGATTCCGTTGAACGTGTTGAAACCCGGCGAAACCTTCGGCGCGACGGGCTTGCTCAATCCTTCGGCGTTAGGCAAACGAACCACCACCGTGCGCGCCAGCAGCGACGTCGCCGCTTATAAACTCGATCCCGCGCTGTTTCAGGCTCTGTTGTCGAATCATCCCGAAATCAAAAACTACATTGAGTTGGAACAGCGCCAGCGGCAGTTGGCAAATTTCATCAAGTTGTATACGCCACTCGCCAAGCTGCCCGCCGACGCAGTGCAATTGCTCGCGCTCGAAATCGAACGCGTCATCGTCAAAGCAGGCGACCTCATCATTCGTCAAGGCGACGGCGTAGGCCCGCTGTATCTGGTCGAAGAAGGCCGCTTGAAAGTGTGGGAACAGCAAGGCGCGCGGCAACGCGAATTAGCGTTTTTGCGCAAAGGCGATTTGTTCGGCGAACTCTCTATCGCGCGCAATCAACCGCGCCGCGCTTCGGTCGAAGCCCTGACTGAATGTCACTTGCTCAAAATTAATGAGACGACGTTCGGCAAACTTTATGCGCGCTTCCCTGCTTTCAAGACGAAGATCGAAGAGCGACTGGCAAGTTACGAAAACCCCAGGACGGCGCGGCTGCCGCTCGATTTCGCGCAGGAGCTTTTGCCCGCCAACGCCGCCCCTGTCGAACAAGTCAGTCCGCGCCAACTCGATGAACGTCAGACCGCCGCGCAACTCGGCCCCTTTGCGACCGAAGACGGACACTTCGTCAAAGGCCGTCGCGTTCGCAGCTTTCAGCATATAAAGCAGATTGACGAGATGGATTGCGGCGCAGCGAGTCTGGCAATGGTCTGCCGCCACTTCGGACGCAAGGTTTCGATTACGCGCATTCGCCAGGCCGTACATACCGCAACGGACGGTACGAGCCTGCGCGGCCTGTGCCACGGCGCAGAAGCGTTGGGACTCGCCGCGCGTTCGGTCAAGGCTTCAAAAAGCAACGTCGCAAACATGCCGCTGCCCGCCATCATTCACTGGGACAATTACCATTGGGCGGTGCTATTTGATGTGGATGACAAGCATGCTTGGGTTGCTGATCCCGCGACTTCGATTCGCAAGATCACGCGCAAAGAACTCGACGAGAAGTGGAATGGTTACGCCGCGCTATTCGATTACACCGAAGCCTTTCAACACGCGCCCGAAACGCGCACCGGTTTCGGTTGGCTGATGCCGTTCTTGAAGCCTTTCACCGGCGTATTCGCCAAAGCCTTTGGCCTCGCCGTCATCGTCAGTGCCTTGCAAATGCTGCTGCCCGTTTTCACGCAAGTCATCGTAGACAGCGTGTTGGTCGAAAACGACGCTTCGCTGTTGACGATGATGGTCGGTTCGATGCTCGTCGTGCTGACGTTTATGACCGTAGCCATGCTCGTGCAGCGTTATCTGTTGAGTTTCGTCGCCGTGCGTATTGATGCGTCATCGCTCGATTTCATCACGCGGCGACTGCTGGCTTTGCCGATCAGTTATTTCGCCACGCGCAAAACCGGCGACATTCAACGCCGCATTCAAGGCGTCAGGCAGGTGCGCGAATTTCTCGTCCAAAACGGCGTGAATGGTTTAACCGCCGTCGCGCAAATCGCGGCGTCGCTGGCGTTGATGTTTTTATATTCGCCCGTGCTGGCATTGGTGTTCTTAGCCGTCGCGCCGCTTTATGCCGGCTTGATGAAATTTTCGAGCAAGCGGTTGGGGCCGATGTTCGATGAGTTGGAAGAAGCTTACGGGAAATACAGTTCGCATCAGATTGACGCGATCAAAGGCATCGAAACCGTCAAGGCACTCGGCGCTGAATCGTCCTTACGCGAAAAGATGCTCAACGAATTTCATAGCTTGGCCGACAAGCAATTCAAATCGAACTTTCTGTTAATGGGCTATGAGGGCGCGCTCCAAACCGTCAGCTTTCTGACGATGGCGCTGTTTCTGTTTATCGGCGCACAGCGCGTGATGGCGGGCGAAATGACCATCGGCGCGATGATGGCTTTTAACTCACTCGTCGCGATGGCGAACGCGCCCATCCTGACGTTGCTCTCGATGTGGGACAACTGGCAATTCGCCTCCGTGTTGCTCAATCGCATGAACGACATCTTCGAGTCGGAACCTGAACAAGGCCACGATCATTCGCAGTTGCAACCGGTGCGCACATTGGCTGGTCGCGTGCGCATGCAAAACCTGACGTTTCAATACGGCGGCCCCGATTCGGCGAAGATTCTCGATGACATCTCGCTCGACATCCCCGCCGGCAAAACCGTCGCCGTCGTAGGCCGCAGCGGCTCCGGCAAAACCACGCTGGTCAAATGTCTTGCTGGCATGCTCGAACCCACCGCCGGTGCAATCTATTTCGATGACGTAGCGCAGCAGAAATTGCGTTACCGCGACTTGCGCCGCCAGATCGGATTCGTCTTGCAGGAGAACTATCTCTTTGACGACACCATCGCCAAAAACATCGCGTTCGGCGAAGAAGACCCCGACCTCGAACGCGTCGCGTGGGCAGCGCGTCTGGCGAATGCACACGAGTTCGTCGAACGTTTGCCACTTGGTTATGAAACGCGCGTCGGCGAAACCGGCATCGCGCTTTCGGGCGGACAGCGCCAGCGCCTCGCCATCGCGCGCGCCGTCTATCACAAACCGCCGATTCTGATTTTCGATGAAGCGACTTCGGCGCTCGACACCGAGTCGGAAAAAGCCGTCAAAGAAAACATGGCGCAATTGCTGAAAGGCCGCACATCGTTCGTCATCGCGCATCGGCTGAGTACGATCCGTGACGCCGACGTGATTCTGGTGATCGAAAAAGGCAAGCTCGTCGAGCAAGGCACGCACGACGAATTGATGGCGCGGCAGGGGCTTTATTACTACCTCAACAGCCAACAGTTGGGCGAGTAAAGCACGCTCATTCAGAACACGCGGCATTGGCAAAAAATCAGACAGGATTAACGGGATTTGCAGGATTTACAGGATAGAGAGAAACGCAGAAATGCCTATGCCTATTGATCAATCTCGTCAATCCTGAAAATCCCGTTAATCCTGTCTGATTTTCTGGTGACCTACTTTTAGCGGCGGCGATCAACGAGAACGCTGATCAACATGCCCACGACGACGACGACGACACACCCAATCAGGTTGTACCAAAGGAAACTGATCGGTTTATATCTGTCCCACGCAAACACCGCCACCACGCCTGCGATTAAACCGAAGAACGCGCCGTTGCCCGTCGCGCGTTTCGTGCCGATGGCGAGGACGAATACGCCAAGCAGCGAGCCGTAAAAATAAGAGCCGAATTTGTTGACGACTTCGATCAGCGAACCGAGCTTGGTGGCGTTCAGCGCGACGATGCAGGCGAACAAGCCCCACGCGCCTGTGACGAATTTCGAGACTTTCAGGTAATGCGCGTCGGCGGCTTCTTTGCGGTAGTGCCGCTTGTAAAAATCCATCACCGTCGCCGTCGAAAGCGAAGCCAGTTCGGCTGAAATCGTACTCATCGCTGCCGCAAAGATCGCCGCGATGATTAAGCCGACGACGCCGGGCGGCGCGTAGGTCGTGATGAAAGAAGGAAAGACGTAATTGGTGTCGTTGAATTTCGTGTTGCCGGTGGCTTGCTTCCAGAAGGTGATGGCGCGGTTGCGGATGCCATCCATCGTATTGTTAGCAACGAGATAACTCTGCTTTCCAGCCTCTGTGTTCGCGTCATCGGCAAAGGCGACGGCGGCATCTTTGCGAGCGTTGAATGCTTGCGCATACTCTTGATTCAACGCCTGATATTCTGCGCGTTGTTCAACTTTCGCCCGATCATCCGCCTTAAAAATCAACGGCGGTTGATTGAACTGATAAAACACGAACACCATCACGCCGATGAACAAAATCAAAAACTGCATCGGAATTTTGACGAACGCGCTCATCAGCAACGACGTGCGGCCTTCGGCTACCGACTTGGCTGTCAGAAAGCGTTGCACCTGAC
>JABFSD010000269.1 GCA_013140935.1 Acidobacteriota bacterium | reverse complement strand
ATAAAAGCATGATCGAGTATCTTCTCGGTGACTTTAATGCCGCTCGCGCTCACATTGAACCTTCTCTTAAGATTGTTGAGTTATTACGCGTTAAGACTATTAGCCGGGAAATGCGTACTTCTTACTTCGGTAAAAAGCATGTCTTGCACGAGTTTTACATCAACCTGTTGATGCAAATTCACAAACAAGAACCAACCAAAAGCCATGATTTTTTGGCGCTGCAAGCAAGTGAGCGCGCCCGTGCTCGCTCATTGATCGAGAGTTTGACTGAAGCTCGTGCTGATATTCGGCAAGGGGTTGATCCAGCCTTACTCACCCGCGAACTTAAGTTGCAACAACAACTCAATGCGAAAGCAGAAACCCAACTCAAACTACTCAGCGGCTCACCCACAGAAGCCCAAGCCAGCGCAATCAAGAAAGAACTTGATGCGCTAACTACCGACCTCCAACAAATCCAAACGCAAATCCGCCAAGCTAGCCCGCGCTACGCCGCCCTCACCCAACCACAGCCGCTCACCGCCGCCGAGATTCAACAGCAAGTGCTCGATGCCGATACGCTCCTGCTCGAATACGCGCTCGGCAATGAGCGCAGCTTTCTCTGGGCGGTGACGCCGACCGCCGTCAGCAGCTACGAATTGCCGAAACGCGAGGTGATCGAAGCCGCCGCCCAGCGCGTCTATGACTTGCTCTCCGCGCCCAATCGCAGCGTGCGCGGGGAGACGGAAAAGCAACGTTCGCTGCGCCAGCTTCAGGCCAGCGAGCAATACCCGGAAGCGGCGGCGGCGTTGAGCCAGATGTTGCTTGCGCCGGTCGCCGAACAACTGGGCAAGAAGCGGCTGGCGATTGTGGCGGACGGAATGTTGCATTACCTGCCCTTCGGCGCGTTGCCCATTCCAAAGCCGCTACCGAAGGATGAAGGCAGCGGGATGAAAGATGAAAAAAAGGAGAAGAGCGTCACGCCTTCTGCTTCCTTCACGCCGCTGATTGTGGAGCACGAGGTGATCAATCTGCCGTCGGCTTCGACGCTGGCCGTGTTGCGGCGCGAGTTGAAGGATCGCAAACCGGTGCCCAAGACACTGGCGGTACTGGCCGATCCCGTCTTTGCCAAAGATGACCCGCGCATCAAGTCCCGCGCGCGCCAACCCGAAGCGCCAGTTCCGCAGACGATTGCCAGCCTGAAAAACGAGCGCATCACCCGCAAGCTCGCCCAAGTTGCGGAGGGTGATTCCAGTGAATTGCGCATTGCGCGACTGCCCTTCACACGGCAAGAGGCCGAGCAATTGCTGGCGCTGGTTCCGGCAGGCGAGCGGATGCAGGCGCTCGATTTCGCGGCGAATCGCGCGACGGCGACAAGCGAACAACTGAGCCAGTATCGCTACGTTCACTTCGCTACGCACGGACTGACCGACAGCGAGCGCGCGGAGTTGTCTACCGTCCTGCTTTCGCTCTTTGACGAACAGGGCGCGCCGCAAGACGGCTTTCTGCGCGCGCACGAGGTCTACAACTTGAACCTGCCGGCGGAGATGGTCGTGCTCTCGGCCTGCGAAACGGGCTTGGGCAAGCAGGTCAAAGGCGAAGGCTTGGTGAGCCTGACGCGCGGCTTTATGTACGCGGGCGCGGCGCGCGTGGTGGTCAGTTTGTGGAGCGTCAACGACAAGGCGACGGCGGAATTGATGACGAAGTTTTACCGCCGCGTCCTGGTCGAAGGCGAACGTCCGGCGGCGGCCTTACGCGCGGCGCAGATCGAGATGTGGAAAACCAAACAGTGGGAAGCGCCGTATTATTGGGCGGCCTTCACGCTGCAAGGCGAGTGGCGTTAGGGCGAACCGCCAAGGAAAACAGGAGAAGGCAAAATGACCAACCGAACCAAGCTCCAAACCGCGATGAAAGCGCTGTCTCATGGGGCGATGCTAGTGTTGCTGCTCAGTTTGACCGCGTTCGCCGCGCCTGCGCCGCAAGAACAAGAAGAAGACAGCACGCGCCGGTTGTGGAATAAACAATTCGAGGCGGCGCGGGTCAAAGCCAAAAACGTCAAGTCCGTGGCAAAGGCTCCCACGGCGAAACCCAGACGGCAGACGGCTTCGGCAGAAGGTGAATTGCTGGGCGTCACCGTCTGGCGCTTGCGCGTGCCTGCGGTCAGCGCGGCTCCCAGCGAGGCGCGATTGTTGGTAAAGAAAGTAGGCGACGCGCCCAGCCAATTCCAGCTTGAACGCGCCGAGGCCGAAACGCCTTTCAGCGAAGGTCAGCGTCTGCGCATCAGCGTCGAAACGCCGTGCGCAGGCGTGAGTTATCTTTACGTGATTGACCGCGAAGTTTACGCCGACGGCACGCTGGGCGAACCGTCATTGATCTTCCCTGGGCGGACTACGCCACTGGGCGGCAACGTGGCCGAGGCGGGCAAAATCATTTCCATCCCTGCGCAAGGCGACCCGCTGCCTTACTTCACGCTGCAACGCAGCAGCCCGAACCACGTCAGTGAGCGGCTGACGCTCATCATCAGCCCGGAACCGCTACCCTTAGAAGCCGGTCAGGAGAAACTCGAGCCGGCGCAGTTGGCGCACTGGGAAAAGCAATGGGGCGGGCCAACGGAGCGACGCGAAGCGCGCAACAGCGCAGGCAAGCAGTGGACAAAGGCCGAGCAAGCGGCGGAGCAAGGCGAGCGCAAGCTGACGCAAGGCGATCCGTTGCCGCAAACCATTTACCGCGTGAAGGCCAATCCGGGCGGGCAAGTGATGGTGAATCTGCCGCTGCTGATTACACCGTGACCAGACCATGTCGTCTTATGCTTTGCTTTCATTAGCCCCAGAATTATTGTTCGTTACCTACACCGTGCTGCACCTCGCCCCGTGCTGCGGCTCCTAGCGACTCATCGTTTTCAGTCAAACCGATTCAATTTATAGGAGGCTCTATGTCATCCCCCAACCCATCACATTCGCCCGTTTCGCAGCGTGGTAGGCAAATTGCGCCGCGCCGTTACACTCGCTTCATCGCATTGGCGCTCTGTTTCAGCACTGCCTGGTTATGGGCAGAGACTCATTCATGGCTCGGACAAGTCAATGCCAGCGTGGCGCTCGCTGCGCAAACGGCTGCCGATGTGCAACCATTGGAAGTTGGCAAGCCCCTTGGACGTGAATTGGCGGGCGGCCAAAGCCATTCTTTTCAGATCACACTCATTGCTGGTCAGTACCTGCATATCATCACTGATCAGCGCGGCATTGATGTAGAGGTCGTGCTGTTTGGGCCGGAGGGCAAAGAATTGACGAAGGTTGATAGCCCAAACGGGACGGAGGGGCCGGAACCATTGATGTGGATTACAAAAAGCAGTGGTAGCTATCGGCTGGAGATACGCTCTCTCGAAAAAGAAGCAACAGCCGGGCGCTACGAAGTCAAGATTGTGGATTTGCGGGCGGCAACTGAAGCAGACCTAACGTTGGCTGAGGCATTCAGTTTATCTACTGAGGCGGAGGCTCTCGGAGACAAGGGCAAATACGGCGAAGCGATCCCACTGGCTGAACGCGCTCTGACACTAAGAGAGAAAGTGCTTGGTCTAAGCCACTTGGATGTTGCGGCGTCGCTCAACAACCTCGGCATCCTCTATCAAACCAAAGGCGATTATGTGAAAGCCGAGCCGGTCTATCAACGCGCGCTAGCGATTCGCGAAAAAACTCTCAACTCCGATCATCTGGATATCGCAGAATCGCTCAATAATCTTGCTGGGGTTTATCTCGCCAAAGGTGATTATCTGAAGGCTGAGCCACTCTTACAGCGTACATTGGAGATAAGAGAGAAGATGCTTGGTCTCAACCACCAGGATGTCGCCTTCTCCTTGAGCAACCTTGCAGCCCTTTACCATGCTGAAGGTGACTATGCGAAAGCTGAACCGATCTTGCAGCGAGCACTAGCGATTTATGAGAAAGAGTTAGGCCCCAGCCATCTTGATATTACGATTTCACTCAACAACCTTGCGCAGCTTTACTACACCAAAGGCGACTATGTGAAGGCTGAGCCGCTCTTTCAGCGTGCGCTAGCGATTCGCGAAAAGGGGCTTGATCCTAATCACCCAGATATTGCAATCTCGCTTAGTAACCTTGCCTTCCTTTACCACGACAAAGGTGACTACGCGAAAGCCGAGCCGCTCTTTCAGCGCGCACTGGCGATCAATGAAAAAGTGCTTGATCCAAATCACTCTGATATCGCGGTTTCGCTTAACAACCTCGCTCTGCTCTACCACACCAAAGGCGACTATGCGAAAGCTGAGCCGCTCTTTCAACGCGCGCTAGCGATTCGCGAGAAAGCATTCGGTCCCAACCACAAAAGTGTTGCGACTCAACTCAACAACCTCGCTGCCCTTTATCGTTCAACAGGTGACTACGCGAAGGCTGAACCAGTTCATCAGCGCGCGCTGTCAATCCGCGAGCAGACACTCGGTTTCAATCACCCGGATGTCGCAATGTCGCTTCACAACCTAGCCTATCTCTACTACGACAAAGGCGACTACGGGAAAGCTGAGCCGCTCTTCCAACGCGCGTTGGCGATTAATGCAAAAGCGTTAAGCGCGGAGCACCCTGAAGTCGTAAAATCGCTCAACGGACTTGCCCAGCTTTATGTGTCAACCCGTGAAATTGCAAAAGCGATTGAGATTCAATTACGTGCCTGCCTGGTCAGCGAGCATAATCTTGCCCTCAATCTAGCGACCGGCTCTGAGCGTCAGAAACTGGCACTTCTTGCTCAATTCATCAGCGAATCCGACCGAACCGTCTCAATGCACGTTCGCACTGCGCCGACAAATGTGACAGCGCGTAGTCTGGCACTAGCCATGATCTTGCAACGCAAAGGGCGCGCGCTTGATGCGATGACCGATAGCATCGCCGCGCTGCGTCGCCGCGCTAATCCGTCAGACCAGGCGCTGCTGGATCAGTTGCAAGCGGCGAATGCTCAGCTTGCTCGACTCGTCCTCAACGGAACACAAAAGACAACTCCTGAAGAACACCAAAAGCAGATCAAGGCGCTCGAAGAGCAGAAAGAAAAACTTGAAGCCGAGATCAGCACACGCAGCGCAGAATTTCGCGCTCAGTCTCAAGCTGTCACGCTGACAGCAGTCCAATCTGCTATTCCTGCCAATGCCGCATTGGTCGAATTCTTTGCCTATCGCCCGTTCAACGCCAAATACACCAAAGAAGCTGAGCAATTCGGCGCGGCGCGTTACGTGGTTTATGTGTTGCGCCACGAAGGTGAAGCGCAATGGGTTGAATTGGGCGAAGCGAAAGCAATTGATGCAGCGGTTGAAAAACTGCGGCAAGCCTTGCGCGATAAGCGGCGGGCGGATGTGAAACAACTGGCGCGCGCGGTGGATAAACAAGTGATGCAACCAGTACGCGCCTTGTTGGGCCAAACGCGCCGTGTGTTTATCGCACCCGATGGCGTGCTCAACCTCATACCGTTCGCTGTGCTGGTAGATCAGCAGGGCAACTATCTGGTGCGGCACTACGAGTTCAGTTATCTGACGAGCGGGCGCGATTTATTGCGTTTGCAAGTCAAACAGCCGAGCAAGCGCAGCGCGATGGTTGTCGCCAATCCCGACTTTGGCGAAGCTACGAGCGCCGAGACCGCTGCACCGCGCTCTTTCAAACTCCAATATCAACGGGCCGCGCAAGCGGCAACCGCTGACAGCTTTACGCTGGCGAATGCGTACTTTCCGCCTTTGCCGGGAACAGCGGGGGAGGCGCGGGCGCTCAAGTCGCTCTTGCCCGGTGTGACCGTACTTACGGGAGCGCAGGCCACTGAAGCCGCGCTCAAACAAATGAGCAGCCCAGATGTCTTGCACATCGCTACGCACGGCTTCTTTCTGTCAGACCTGGCGGCAGGAAATGGCGGAGGCCGCGAGTTAAAACAGGTTGGTCCCGCATTAGACACACCCATCAATCAACAGATCGAGAATCCGCTGCTGCGTTCGGGCCTCGCGCTCAGTGGAGCCAATCTGCACAAGAGCGGTGACGACGACGGCGTGTTGACGGCGCTCGAAGCCGCCGGGCTGGATTTGTGGGGAACGAAGCTGGTGGTGCTTTCGGCTTGCGACACGGGCGTAGGCGAAGTGAAGAGCGGCGATGGCGTATACGGTTTGCGCCGCGCGCTGGTGCTGGCCGGGTCAGAAAGCCAAGTGATGAGCTTGTGGCCGGTAAGCGACACGGGCACCCGCGATTTGATG
>JABFSD010000007.1 GCA_013140935.1 Acidobacteriota bacterium | reverse complement strand
CCGGTGCTGGAATCGTATAACGCCGACATACGAGCTTGCCGGTCTTCGCGTCGTAAGCATCGAGAAAGCCGCGAATGCCTGCTTCGCCGCCGCTCAATCCGCCGATGATTTTGCCGTCAACGGCGAGCGGCGCGGCGGTGATGGCGTATCCGAGCTTGTTGTCGCCGACTTTGGTTTCCCAACGCAACGCGCCCGTACGCGCATCGAGCGCGACGAGGTAACAATCCAACGTACCGAAATAAACCGTGTCGTCGAGCAGGGCTACGCCGCGATTGGTGGGGCCGAAGCCGATGGTTTGCGCCTTGGCCGAAGCCTGCCGCTGCCACGTCCACAAACGGCTGCCGGTGCGCGCATCGAGCGCCGTCACGCGCGCGGGCGGTTCGGTCAGATACATCACGCCGTCGGCTACCAGAGGTGATACCTGCAAGCGTCCGCGCCCCTGCATTTGATAAACCCACGCGACTTTCAAACGCGCTACGTTGTCTGGCGTGAGTTGAGTGAGCGGCGAGAATCTTTGCGCGTTGTAATTGCCTGAATACGTGAGCCAGTTGTTGGGTTCGCGGTCGGCGGTGGTGAGGCGTTGATAAGGGACTTGCGCGCTGGCTGTCGCCGCGAGCAAGAGAGAAGCAAACAACAGCGGAAGGGTTTTCATGATTCGATTCCTCCTACATGCCCCAAACTTTGATCGTCGCACCGCGCAGCTTGCGCGTGCGGTTGAAGATTTTCTTCGACCAGGGTTTCTTCGAGCGGTCAAACACGACGAAATGCATTTCATCTGCCTTGCACCGTTCGCCATATTCCAACGTCTGCGCCAATCCGTCAGTAATCGTTTTTTCCAACGCTTTGCGCAGCACTTTCAATTCCAGCACGATGCGTTGCACGCCTTTCGGATAAGGCCAGATGACCAGCAAGTCGGTGCGCCCGCGACCTAAACCGTATTCGCGCTCGATGCGTCCGCCGCCGTTGACGATGCGATGCAGGAAGGCTTGCAGCAACAACTGCGGCCCGGCCTCTTTGTAATCAAACCTTTCAACCCAGTGTTCCGAATGTTCGCGGAAGAATTGTTGGAACGCAGTCAACAGCTTGTCTATGTCTAATCTGCCATCAGGCAACACGTACCACTTGGTTTCCTGAACAATCGAATCTTGCGCCGAACCGGCCAATACGCGCGGAATAATTTCCTGATAGATCGGATTGGCGATTTGCAGATGCCCGCCGTTGACCTTGCGCACCAGCCCCAGGTCGAGTGCGAAGCGGCGGTCGTCCTCTGGCACTTCGATCAACTCATCGCCTGCCAGAATTGGTTGAATGACGCGGCGTATGCGCTCTTCGCGCAAGCGTTTTACCAGCGAATTCAAATGCGTTTCCTGCCGCTGAATGAGAATCTCTTTCGACTGTTCGATGGCTTCGCTGGTGATGGGTTGCGCGAGGTCTTGCTGTAATTCTTCCACCGCGACTCGCGCCAGCGCATTCGCCAGATAAGGTTGCCCTTGCGTCAGATGAAAGGCCAACGCGACGGCTTCATCGGTGAACACCTGTCCGGTTTCGGTGGTGTGCTGGCGATAGAGCGCCGTGACTTCGGCCTCGGTGAAATTGCCCAGCGTCAGCGAGCGCGTGAGGATGTTGAAGGGGCTGGCCGTATCAAGCCTGTCACTGCCACCGGAGGCTATTTTGTAATCGCGCACATCGCGCATTCCGATCAATCCCAGCGACCACGGGAAGGCTTTGGGACGTTGCGCATAACCGGCGCGCAACTGGCGCAATACAGACAGCAACGTCTCGTCTTGCAATCCATCAATCTCGTCAATGAACACCGCCAACGGGCGCGGCGAAGCCAGCGCCCACGTTTGCAAGGCCTGTCGCACACGCGAACCTGGTTCTGCCGTCGGCCAGGCGGGCGGTTGCAATTCTGCTGGCAGCCAAACGGCATCAGCGCGCCAATTACCCAACATCGCCAGCTCCGCCGCGCCCGGATTAGCGTTAAAAGCCGAACCCGGTTCAGCGGAAATGACCAGCGCCGTGAAGCGTCCCGTCGCCGTCAACTCCTGCGCCAGTTGCATCATCGTCGTCGTCTTGCCGACTTGTCGTGGCGCGTGAATGACGAAATACGACTTTTGTTCAATCAAGCGCAACACTTCGGGCAAGCGTGACGCCACCGGCAACATATAGTGATCTTCGGGCCTGCACGGCCCGCCAACGTTGAAATGTTTCATCATGTGTTCTCGTTATCGAATCGCGTGTCTGACATTACTTCTCGCCCCGCAGCCCGGCCAGATACGCCACCAAATCATCAAGCTCCGCCGCTGTGAACGCATCCTTGTAACTCGGCATCGTCGAGACGCCGAACTCTTTTTTGATTTCTTTCAGCTCAGCTTTGCGGAAGGAATGATAACGATTCGCCGCGTCGCGCAATTGAATGCTGAACGGGTCTTCGTTGACGCGCACGCCGCGTAAGCGCTGCCCGTTGGCAGTCGTGACGCTCACGACCAAAAAGCCTTCGGGCACGGCGGCGGCGGGTTCGACGATGGCGGCACGCAAATATGCGGCGCTGCGACTTATGCCAATCTCGGTGAGTTCGGGGCCGGTGACGCCGCCCTTGCCGCTTACGATGTGGCAGTTGGCGCATTGCTTTTCAAACAACGTTTGGCCGCGTGCCGCATTGCCTGTGACTTTTACGTTTTGCACTCGTCCGAGCGAACGCACATAAGCCGCGACCTGTCGCACTTCGCGTTCGTTGAGTTGCCAGAAGCCGGGCATTTCGGAATCTTCGATGCCTTCCGCGATGACTTTGCTCAACGCACTTGGCGTAGCGGCGCGCGGCAGCTTCGGCAGGTTGAGGGCGGGGCCTTTGCCGCCTGTGCCTTCGATGCCGTGGCAGAGCGCACATTGGTTGTTGTAAAGCGTTTTGCCTTGCATCAGGTCGGTGCGGCCCCGGTTGGTCCGGTTTGGTTGCGTCGCCGCCAGAACGAAAATCAACAGCGCTAATAAAGCACAGATACGTTTCATGTGGTTTGCCTTTTCGGGTTGGAATGTGGGCGTAGCGTAGGCCGTCCGCCCTGTGCTTGTCTACGCGATTGGAGCAGCGGGCGCGCCCACGCGTGGAAACGGATGGCCTACGGTTGTGGCTGAGAACAAGGCGAAAGGGAAGGCGTGAGAGAGGGAGCCTTATCGCTGGTGGGGGAAATGAGTTGAAACGGCTGACGGCTTGGTGCGTTTTTTAGCGGCAGCTTCAGATTTTTGCAGCAGCCCGCCCAACGCGAGTTTCACCATCTCTTCCGTAATCTGTTCCGCATTCAAACGCCCTTGCGTGTCATACCAGCGCGCGACCCACAGCATCGTGCCGAGCAAACTGAAGGCGGCTACGGTGGCGTCGAGCGCGCGCAGTTTGTCTTCGTGTTGCAACTGCCTGAGCGTATCGCGCAACAACTCGACATAGTCGCGCTTGCGCCGATCTATCTGGCGACGTTGCGCGGCGTCGAGTCCGCCGATTTCGTCTACGACGATGGTAACGGGATTGCCGCGTGCCCCATTTTTTGTAGAAGCCCCGTTGGTGATGAGCCGCACGTGATTGCGGATGATCGTGTGCAGCCGCGCCTCGGCGTCGGGAATCGCGCGCGCCGGTTTGATGACGTGGCGTTCCAATTGATCCAGCCCGAAATTCATGATGGCGAAGAGCAGTTCCTGTTTGCCGCCGGGCACGAAGTAATAGAGCGCGGCTTTGGTGACACCGACGGCCGCGGCGATGTCCTGCATAGAAGTCGCGTCAAAGCCGCGCTCGCAAAACAACGCCGCCGCCGCGCGATAAATTTGCGCGAGGCGTTCGCTCTCGATTTCGGCAAAGTCAAGATTGGCAGCTTCCATACAAAATGCTTTTCTTGCCCTGATGCCCGCGAAAACAAACTTGCGGGCATTATGTGGATAACAGTGTGTGCTTGAGTTGGCAGGGCAGCCGCCCGATCGCTGGAGCCAGTTTTAGCAAGGGATGTCAACATCCTCACAGTTTGCATAGACGATGTGTTTCATCCTGCGGCCATATTCTTCGTCCCACCGACAGGGGCCGCGGTAGGGCCGACAGCGCGGGGTTGGTTCGCCCGGCAGTGGCGCAGGCAAAGGCCCCCAGGGCGTGGGAATGCCAGGCTCTGGGGGTTCCCACCCCTCTTGGGCAACGGCTGCGGAGGCGCGCAGCAAGCTGGCAAAAACCGTGGCTTCCCGGCTTTGCGCGGGGGCCTCTCTGAGGTGCAACCGAACGCGGGGGTGCTGGTGATCAAGGCAAGGCGATTCTCCTAAATGGTCAATCGCGACGATCATATCAAGTGGAATTTTGACCCACTGCTTACAGGAATTGCCCTCCGCAAACATCAGGGCACCGTAGTCTTCGTCGCACGGTTTAGCCATCCCAACGCGCAAGAGCGAGGGCTTGAGATCGCCTTCTCTGAGTGCTTTCAAGAATTCCGAACCTGTGAATGTACGTGACATAATTTTCTCCGTGGTTAAGGGTTGACAAGCATTGGTTATTTCGCCGCCGTGTTCAGCGCAGGCAAAATGCTAATCTCGGGCCGCAAGCGCAGGACGCGGTTTTCCGTGCCGATCACGATGCCGAGATTTTTTTGCTGCAATCTGGCCAGCGCGCGGTGCGTGAGCAGCAAGGCCGCAGCCCCGCCCGCTCACGCGCCACACAAAGTTATTTCGCGGCCTTCTGCGCTTCAGGCCGGATGCTCAGTTCCGGCACGTAGCGATAAATCGCCGATTCCTGCGACAACACGATGCCCGCCAGTTTCTGTCCCGCGCCGCTGCCGCCTGTCGGAAACGACGCCGACCACTTGCTCATGTCGGTGTACGAATCCACCCAGAACGCGCCGAAATACTCGTTGCTGTCGCCGCCCATCCCGACCTTGCTCATCAAGTAGGCTTTCTGCGAAGCCTTGCTGATCCACGGCAGGGTGTGCGCTTTGAAATGCTCTTCGTATTCCAGTGTGCGGAAGGGCGCGATCTTCGTGCGATAAACCACTGCGAGTTTGGGCGCGTCGTTGTTTTTGGGCGGGATGCTCAATTCGGGTTTCATCTGCACGACGAACTGGCGCGTATCGTTGACCAGCAAACTCCACTTGCGCGTCAGGGCGCGCGCTCCTTCTTCGCCGAGGGCCTTGGTGAGCGCGCCGGGTTCGTCGAATTGCTTTGCTCCGTCATAAGGTCTGAGCGTTACATATTCGGCGGCTTCACCCAGGCTCGCGCTCACCCAGGCCATGGCTTGTTTGAGGCCGCCTTTTTTGTACGCGGGCAGCATTTCGTTTTTGACTAAGGCTTCGAACTCGGCGGTCATCCCCATCTTTACGTGGGTGATGCGCACCGTATAGCGCGGCGGCGTAGCGGTAGGCTGCGCTGCTGCGCCCTGCGTGGCCGCGACTGGCGCGGTGGTGAATTGAAAGAGCGCGAACGCGGCGACGGCCAACAGCAGGCCGCCCAGCGTAACGCGCAGACATTGCAAAGTTGATTGGTGAATAACGTGTGTCATGGTTTTTCTCCTTGTTGGGTTGTGATTGAAATGCACAGTGAGTTCACTTCATTTCTGTCGCGGCCTTGCCTGTCACGATGCTCAAGTCGGGGCGATAGCGCAGCCAGTAATCGGTGTCGCAAGTCACGATGCCCGCCGCCACTAATTGCGCGTTGGCCTGCCGGTCAAAAGCCGCGTCGAGATCAGCGAAACTTTCACTCATGCGCCACGACAGGAAAGTGTTATTCACATCGCCGCCATAACGCAGTGTAGTGAGCCATTCCGTGGCTGCCTTGTAGCGCGTTGCATGCGGCAACAATTCGCGTTGTAACCATTGCTTGAATTCGCCCTCGCGTTGCGGCGCAGTCGTCGTGATGCGCAAGCGCACGAGGCGCGGCCAGTTGGGCGCAGGCAAAAGTTGCGCGCTCAGCTCAGGACGCGTGACGATGACGTAATCGAGGCGCTCTTCATAAAAACGCTCGAAGCGCTGCCAGAGCACTGCCGCAGCGGGTTCGCGTTGCGGCGCATCGAGTTGGTAAAAACTGTCGGCGGTCGCTATCGGTTGCAGCGTGACGAGTTCGTTCAAATCGCCCAGCGCCGTTGACCAGATGTAAAGGTTTTTCACGCCGCCCCGCTGGCGCGCCGGGTGAAGCCGGTTTTGCAGGAAGTCTGCGTAACCGGGCTGCAACTGGCGGAAAACCGTCATGTGAAAAAATTGCGG
>JABFSD010001039.1 GCA_013140935.1 Acidobacteriota bacterium | reverse complement strand
TTGCTCAAGCATCCTCAAATCGTAGACCTCATCGAACGCCAGGTAGATAAATTCACCGAAGACCTGGCGCAATTCGAGAAAATCAAAGCCGTCGCCTTGCTGCCCCAAGAACTGACTATCGAGAATGGCGAACTGACGCCGACCTTAAAGGTCAAACGGCGCGTCGTGACGGATAAATACAAAGAAATGATTGACCGGCTTTATGCCGAAAAAGAAGGAACGCATGTCTCAAACTCCCATGGTTGAAGTTAAAGAAGCGACCAAACAACGCGACGTTGACCTGATTCTCAAGCTGTATGAGTTACGCCGCGAAAAAGAAATGCGCACTGCGCGCGTTTGGTACTTCGCACAATTCAATCCGACCAGCGCCGCCGATCTGGCGCAACTCATTGCCAACAGCCAACAGTCGAGCGCGCATTACCGCATGCTGACTTCTTACTGGGACATGGCCGCGTCCTTCGTGCTCAACGGCGGCATTGATGAACAAATTTTTCAGTCCGCCAACACCGAACACGTCGCCGTATTCGCCAAGCTCGAACCTTACATTGCCGAGATGCGCGTCTTATCGGGCGAATCTGATTACCTGATTCATCTTGAACGGCTCGTGATGAAAACGCCTAACGTCAAAGCGATCCTGGAACGCCGTCGCAAACTTTTTGCCGCCTGGATCAAGACTGCGCAGCGCGAACAATCGGGAAGGTAATAACGCATGCGACTCGACATCACGCGCCGGCAAAAACATTCGCCGCTGATTTGGAGCTTCTTTATGACGCCCCATTCAGCGGCGCGTCCCGACTTCATCGCTGGTCAAGTCGCGGTGTTGGAGATGGATTCTTACAAGCCGACGTATATCGCGTTTGCGTCCGCGCCGCACGAAGACGAGTTCGAGTTTTTGATAAAACGCAGCACGTCACAGAACGTAACGGGCGCACTCTTCGATCCGCACATCGCCAAACAAGTCACGCTCAAAGAGATCGTAGGGCGCGGCTTTCCCGTTAATGATTACGTTGGTCACGATCTGGTTTTCGTAGCGATGGGCACCGGCCTCGCGCCGCTGCGTTCGGCCTTGCGTCACGTGCTGCCAAACCGCGCGGCTTACGGACGACTGCTTGTTTTGTATGGCGCGCGTACGCTCGAAGACTTTTGTTATCAGGACGAAATGCAAAATGAATGGGCGGCGCAAGGCGTAGAGTTGCGCCAAGTCCTGAGCCAGCCCGATGCTAGTTGGAGCGGGCCAACTGGTTACGTGCAAAGCCTGCTGGACAATTTAATTCCTGAACTGACGAATCCCGTCGCGTTGGTTTGCGGTTCGCAGGAAATGATGGCGCAAACCAAAGAGCGGTTGGCGACGTTGGGCTTTGCGCCCGAAAAAATTCTGACGAACTATTGAAAACGTATGGCGGCGGAATACGACAACATGCTGAAGTACCTGACCGAGCATCACGGCGCGGCGCTCGCTTCGTGGCTGTTGGGTCGTCCGATTGGCACGCGCATCCGCTTGTTGAAAAACGAACTGTCGCTGCAACCGATTCGCGCAGACTGGCTGGCGCTTTACGATCTCGAAGAAGAAATCCTGCACGTCGAATTCGAAACCGACCCCGCCAAAAGCGATGTGCCGCTGCCCTTGCGGATGCTCGATTATTTCGTGCGGCTCTATCGCCTTTATCGCAAGCCCGTGCGGCAAGTCGTGATCGTGTTGCACCAAACCGGCGTCGAAATCCCGGATGAATTTCGCGTCGGCGAGACGTATCATCGCTTCCGCGTCATCAGGATTTGGGAACAGGACGCCGCGCCGCTGCTGGCTGAAGAAGGCTTGTTGCCATTAGCCGTGCTGGCGCGTTCTGACAAGCCCGAAAAACTTTTGCGCGAAGTCGCTGAGCGCGTACAAAATATCGCGCAACCCGACATGCGTGCGGATTTAACAGCGGCGGCTTTTATGCTCGGCGGCTTACGCTTCGACAAGAAGCTGCTGCGCAGTCTTTTCAGGGAGGAAATCATGATCCAATCATCATCGTATCAAGACGTAGTTAAACGCAGTGAGAAACGGGGCGAGCGGCGCGGCGTTAAGCGCGGCGAGAATCTGGGCAGAATAAAGTGGCTGAAAGACTCGCTGTTACTCCGCTTTGGCGTGCTTTCTGAATCTATCCAAGCTGCGCTCGAAAAGTTGAACTCTGCTGACCAAGTCCAATTGATTCTCGCGCAGCTCGACTTTAAATCCATTGATGACCTTTCGACCTGGCTCGAACAGCATCAATCCCACAACGGCGCAGCCTAATTGCGCGCCGCGATCAAATTCTTTTTGCGGAGAAACTTTCATCATGCAGATCAAAAAAGCCGCCGTACTAGGCGCGGGAGTGATGGGCGCGCAAATCGCCGCGCACTTGGCTAACGCAGGCGTACCGTGTTTGTTGCTCGACATCGCGCCTGCTGCGCTGACGCCCGAAGAAGAAGCGAAAGGCTTAACGATTGAATCACGCGCCGTACGCAACCGCATCGCGCAGGCCGGATATGACGGGGCGTTGAAAGCCAAGCCTGCCGCTTACTTCTCGCCCGAACTCGCCAGCCTCGTCACCGTAGGCAACTTTGAAGACGACCTGCCGAAACTCAAAGAATGCGACTGGGTGATCGAAGCCATCGTTGAAAAGCTCGACATCAAGCGTTCGCTTTACGCGCGCATCGAACCGCACCTGCACCCGAACGCGATTATCACGTCGAATACGTCGGGCATTCCGTTGGCTTCGCTCGCCGAAGGCCGCAGCGATAACTTCCGCCAACGATTTTTGGGTACGCATTTTTTCAATCCGCCGCGTTATCTGCACTTGCTCGAAATCATCACTACGCCTGAGACCGACGGCGAAGTGACCTGTTTCATCGCAGGCTTTTGCGACCAGGTATTAGGCAAAGGGATCGTATACGCCAAAGACACGCCCGGTTTCGTAGCCAATCGCATCGGCAATTTCTCGATGCTCAACGCGCTGCACGTGATGGAAGAAATGGGCTTGTCGTTTGAAGAAGTAGACGCGCTGACCGGCACCGTCATCGGCCACGCCAAGAGCGCGTCGTTTCGCACAATTGACGTAGTCGGCCTCGACACCGCCTGGAATGTCGCGCGCAACCTTTACGCCGCGCTACCCAATGACGAAAAGCGCGAATCGTTCAAAGTGCCCGCATGGATGGACGCGATGGTCGAACGCAAGTTGCTCGGCGATAAAACCAAAGGCGGATTCTATAAAAAAGTCGGCAACGACATTCTGACGTTGGATGTGGCTACGTTTGAATATCGCCCGCAACAGAAAGGCAAATTCGCTTCGCTCGACGCGGTGAAAACCATCGAATCGTTGCCGCAACGTTTGGCCGCGCTCGCTTACGCTGAAGACAAAGGTGGAGAGTTTTTGTGGAAGACGCTGTCAGAGACTGCACTCTATGCCGCGAACCGCATCCCCGAAATCGCCGACAACATCGTCGAAGTAGACAACGCGATGAAATGGGGCTTCGCGCACGAACTCGGCGTGTTTGAAAAGTGGGACGCGATTGGCTTGAAGAAATCCGTCGAGCGAATGAAAGGCGAAGGCCGCGCGATTCCGGCTTGCATTGAAGCAATGTTCGCCAGCGGCGCTGAGAGTTTTTATAAGTCAGAGAACGGCGTGCGGCATTACTTTGACTTTGCGACGAACGCATACAAACCCGTCAGCCAACCCGCAGGCATTACGATTCTCAAGTCGCTCAAAGACCAAAATAAAGTCATCAAGAAAAACTCCGGCGCGAGCCTGATTGACCTCGGCGACGGCGTAGCCTGTGTCGAATTCCATTCCAAGATGAATGCGCTCGGCAGCGATCAACTCGGTATGATTCAAACCGGTTTGAAAGAAGTCGCCGCCAATTTCGAAGGACTTGTCGTAGGCAATCAGGGCGAGAATTTTTCAGCCGGAGCGAACATCGCCATGATCCTGATGGGCGCGCAAGACGGCGATTGGGACGAACTCGACCTCGCTGTGCGCCAGTTTCAAAACACCGTTATCAGTTTGCGTTATTCGCCCAAGCCCGTCGTCGTGGCTCCGCACGGACTCACGCTCGGCGGCGGATGCGAGATGACGATGCACTCAGACCGCGCCGTGGCGAACGCAGAAACCTACATCGGACTCGTCGAAGTCGGCGTAGGCTTGCTGCCCGGCGGCGGCGGTACGAAAGAGATGGCCTTGCGCGCCGCTGACGAAGCCGCGCGCACCGGCACCGATCACTTCGAAGTCCTGCGCCGCAACTTTGAATTAACCGCGATGGGCAAGGTCGCTACGTCAGCCGTCGAAGCCCGCAACTGGGGAATCCTGCGCGACAAAGACCGCATCGTGATGAACCGTCAGCGCGTTATCGAAGAAGCCAAACAAGCTGTATTGACGCTCGCCCGCGAAGGTTATCGCGCGCCGCAGATGCGCCAAGACGTTTCAGTTTTAGGCGATGCGGCGCTGTCCAAATTCAAACTCGGCATGCACATGATGAAACGCGGCGGTTACATTTCAGATCACGATGCGCTGATCGGGACGAAAATCGCTTACGTATTGTCGGGCGGCAATCTCTCGCGTCCGAGCAAAGTCAGCGAACAATACCTGCTCGACATCGAGCGCGAAGCCTTTGTGAGCTTGTGCGGAACGAAGGCTACGCAAGAGCGTTTGGCGGCTATGCTGAAGACGGGCAAGCCGTTGAGGAACTAGCGATGCCGATAGCTACAAACGTTGATATTTCAGATGACAAACTAACCGTTGAACTTTCGGATGGTCGTACTTTAGCCGTGCCGCTTTCGTGGTTTCCGCGTTTGTTGCACAGCTCTCAAACTGAGCGCCAAAACTGGGAAGTCTTCGGCGATGGTTACGCCATTGAATGGCCTGATCTGGATGAACACATCGGCCTTGAAGATTTGTTAGCAGGCAGACCAAGCAGTGAGAGCCAGCGTTCGTTAGAGCGTTGGCTAGCAGCGCGTCATTAAAAGGGGAGGACAAGTTATGGCAACACCGCAAGCACAACTCGTTTTACCTGCCCGCATTCACCAATGGACGGTCGAGGAATATTATCGAATGGGTGATGCAGGCATCTTTGAAGGTAGGCATGTTGAACTGATCGAAGGGGAGATAATTGATATGGCAACCATGCTCAGCCCGCATGCAACGTCTGTGACTTTAACCGTTGAGGCCGTGCGCGAAGCCTTCGGTCAAGGCTGGGTAGTGAGAACTCAATTGCCACTGAGGCTTTCTAACATTTCTGAGCCGGAACCCGATGTAGTCGTGGTGGCAGGCAAAATACGAGACTTCAAAGACGCGCATCCTACCACTGCGGCACTGGTAATTGAGGTATCTGAATCAACGCTGAATTACGGCAGTAAACAAAAAGCCAGTATGTATGCCAAAGCTGGGCTTCAGGATTACTGGATTATCAATCTGGTTCAGCGACAGCTAGAAATTTATCGCCGCCCCATCCCTGACGCGACGGCAAATTATGGCTTCAGTTATGGCGAACGTGGCGTTTATCAAGAAGGAGATTGGGCAGCGCCGCTTGCTTTACCCAATGCCCAAATCACTGTAGACGACTTGTTACCGTAACAATCAGGAACACCAGATGAGATTACCCAAGTGGCTTTATCAATTTTCATTCAAGCGCGAACCGCTGTGGATATTCGCCTTCACGGCTGGCCCCGCGCTTATCGGTTTTGTTGCACTCTTCCTCTATCGTCTGATGCGATAAGTTTTTGAAGGAGAAAATTTATGCGTGAAGTAGTAATCGTTGATGCCTTGCGTACCGCCGTCGGCAAAGCGCCGCGCGGTACGTTGAAAGATGCGCGGCCTGATGATTTGGCGGCGGCGGTGATGAAAGAGTTGCTGGCGCGCCACACGGAAGTCGCGCCCGCCGAGATCGAAGACGTAGTCATCGGTTGCGCTACACCTGAAGCGCAACAGGGGATGAATATGGCGCGGCAGGCGGCGCTGTTGGCGGGCATTCCGAACACGGCTTCGGCGCTGACGATCAATCGCTTTTGTTCTTCGGGCTTGCAAGCCATCGCCCAAGCCGCCGAACACATCATGGTTGGCGCGGCTGACGTAGCCATCGGCGGCGGCGCTGAATCCATGTCTATGTTGCCGATGGGCGGATACAACCTGTCGCCGAATCCTACGCTGGTGGACGTTTATCCCGACACTTATTTGAACATGGGTTTGACCGCCGAGAACCTCGCACG
>JABFSD010001222.1 GCA_013140935.1 Acidobacteriota bacterium | reverse complement strand
GCCGTGCGCGACTTCCCCGACAAGCCGCTGCATCGTTACCTCAACGAAGCGCACCTGCTCACCGAATGTCTCGGTGACGAAGACCCGCAACGCATAGACGACGCGCATCCTTACATTCGCGTAGACATGAATCGTTGCATTGACTGTTTGCGTTGCGTGCGCATCTGCGACGAAGTGCAAGGCCAGTTCGTGTGGGAAGTTTTGAATCGCGGAGCCGAGACACGCATCGCGCCTGATTCGGGTACGACGCTGCGCGCGAGTTCGTGCGTGAGCTGCGGCGCGTGCGTAGACACCTGCCCCACTGGCGCGCTCGAAGATCAAACCGTCATCGCCCTCGGCACGCCGACCGCGTGGACGAAAACCACTTGTCCCTATTGCGGCACCGGCTGCGAAATGAACGTCGGCACAAAAGAAGATCGCATCGTGCAAATCACGCCTACGCACGAAGCCCCCGTCAACAAAGGCCATCTTTGCGTCAAAGGCCGTTACGCTTACGAATTTGTTGACGCGCCCGACCGCATCACGTCGCCAATGATTCGTGAAAACGGCGCGTGGAAAGAAGTCTCGTGGGACGAAGCCATTCAGTTCGCCGCTACGCGCTTGCAAAGCATCGTCGCGCAACACGGCGCTGACGCCGTAGGCATTCTCGGTTCGGCGCGCGCGACGAATGAAGAGAATTACCTCACGCAAAAATTCGCCCGCGTCGCGCTCGGCACCAACAACGTAGACTGTTGCGCCCGCGTCTGCCACGCGCCGACTGCCGCTGCGATGAAACTCACGCTCGGCACGGGCGCGGCGACCAATTCGTTCGACGACCTCGAACTCGCCCACACGATTTTGCTCTGCGGCGCGAACGCTACGGAAAACCATCCCATCGTAGGCGCGCGCATCAAGCAGGCTGCGTTGAATGGCGCGAAGCTCATCGTGATTGACCCGCGCCGCATCGAACTCGCGCGTTACGCCACCGTGCATTTGCCGCTGCGCCCCGGCGCCAACGTCGCGCTGCTCAACGCCCTCGCCTGCGCCATCGTTGAAGAAAATCTTTACGACACGGCCTTCATCAACACGCGCGTCACTGATTGGGAAGCCTTTCAATCGCACATCAAAGACTTCACGCCTGAGCGCGTAGCCGATCAATGCGGCGTCACGGCCGAAGCCATTCGCCAGGCCGCGCGGCTTTACGCTACGGGCAAACCCGCGATGTGTTTTCACGGCCTGGGCATGACCGAACACACGCAAGGCACCGAAGGCGTGATGTGCCTCGTCAACCTCGCGCTGCTCACCGGTAACCTCGGCACGCGCGGCGCAGGCATCAACCCGCTGCGCGGACAAAACAACGTGCAAGGCTCCGCGCACATGGGCTGCGAACCGCACAATCTCACCGGTTTTGTTTCGCTCACCGACGGACGCGCGCTGTTTGAAAGCGTATGGCAAACGACGCTGCCCGCCACGCAAGGCTTGAATTTGATGCAGATGATGGATGCTGCCGAAGCCGGTCAACTTAAGGCGCTGTGGGCGATTGGTTACGACATCCTACTGACCAACGCGAATGCGAGTGCTACGCGTCGCGCGCTCGGCAATCTCGAACGCGTTATCGTGCAGGACATGTTTTTGAATGAAACGGCGCGCGAATTCGGCACGGTCTTTTTCCCCGCCGCTTCGTCATTCGAGAAAGACGGCACGTTCATGAACGCCGAACGCCGCATCCAGCGCGTACGCCGCGCCATCGCGCCGCGTGGCGAAGCCAAAGCCGATTGGGAAATCATCTGCTTGCTCGCACGCGCGCTGGGCAAAGGCGAACACTTCACCTTCGCTTCGCCTGAAAAGATTTGGGATGAAGTTCGGGCCGTCTGGCCCGCCGGACGCGGCATCACTTACGCGCGGCTCGACGCAAGCGGATTGCAATGGCCCTGCCCCGACGAAACGCATCCGGGCACGACGCTGTTGCACGCCGAACGCTTCCCCATCGGCGAACGCGCCGCGCTGCGCCGCATCGCCTATCGCGCTACGAGTGAAACCACTTCGGATGAATTCCCCTTTTTGCTGACGACCGGGCGCACGCTCGCGCAATTCAACGCAGGCACGATGACCATGCGTACGCGCAACGCCGAGTTACGCCCCGCTGACACGCTCGACATCGCGCCCGCCGATGCTGCGCGGTTAGGTTTTCCCGACGGCGCGCGCGTCCGCGTCATCAGCCGCTACGGCGCGACGGTGCTGACGCTCAGGCACGACGACACGGTCAAGGCGGGCGAGTTGTTCACTACGTTTCACACGGCGGAGGCGTTTTTGAATCAGGTGACGAGTCCACACCGCGACGGCTACGTCGCCGCGCCGGAATATAAAGTGACAGCGGTGCGGATTGAGCAGGCTTGAAATCAGGCGTTGTTGCTGTCGCGCGTTCAGGTTTATGATTCAGGGCAAGGAGAAAAACTTATGAGCGCAACCGTTACGATTACTTTACCAACCGACCTGGCACAAAGCGCCACCGCCAAAGCGCAGGCAATGGGGCAGCAGATGGAAGGATACATCCTGCACCTGCTGCAAAAAGATGCCGAATTGCCCACGCTCCGCGACTTGTTTGCCGATGTACGCGCCGACATACAAGCCAGAGGCATTTCAGATGAAGAACTGGCGCAAGACATTGACGCCGCAGTGGCGGAAGTGAGGGCGCGTCGCCGTGGCTGACAAGTATGTCGTCGTGTTTGATACCAACATTTATTTGCAAGCATTGGTCAGCAAGGGCGGGCCTGCCGTTAAATGTCTGGACTATTTTGAGCAGGGCAAGCTCACGATTGCCGTCAGCCGCGACACGCTTGACGAACTTGAAGAAGTTACTTCCCGCCCGCACCTTCGCACAAAATACCCGAAATTGACCGATGAACTCGTGGCGGCACTTATCAGCCGATTGCGTTATCGTGGAAAGTACCTGCGCCAAGTCAAACAGCGATTCACTTACCCGCGTGACCCCAAAGACGAACCGCAATTGAACCTCGCCATCGCAGCTAAAGCCCATTACCTCATCAGCCGCGATAACGACCTGCTCGATTTGATGGACTGGAACAAACCGGATGGCCGCGAGTTTCAACGACGCTTTCGTTGGCTGAAAATCGTCAAGCCGGAAGAATTCTTGCAAGTGATGGAAGGCAATTAAATTACTTCTTCCAATCGCCCTCTCATTGCTTTGAAGAGTTCTTCGGCTCTGTCGAGTACAGTTGTGGCGATGGATTCTGGTTTTGCAGTAGACCAGTCAACGGCCAGCCGTCGGGCAATTTCAGGTTTCCACCCATCAGGCAACGACATCTGATTGCGTTCAACCGCTGAGACGATTTGCTTGACGAGACTTCCTTTGGCTCGGTCGTCTTTGTTTAGCGCGATATTTTTGCCAAGCAAAGCTGAAACAAGAGGAAGGATGATGGTTTCGCCGAGTATGTCCTCAATTTCGCACTCGGGAACACCAAGAACTTCGCTCAACATTAATACCGCCCGCTCCCTGCCCGTGTAGAGTTCTTTCAGCAGAGCATCACGTCGCACACGCCCAGCGTCATCACCATCAAGAAGAACCAACGGGCGAACTACCTGCCCAAGAAATAACGACGCAATATGCCCAACATATTTGGTTCCGCCACACGGAGTTATGTAAATGTCATCTGGCAGCGCGGAACGTCCGGTCGCTCGGCATAACAGGTTAAGCGTGTGAAGGTAGAGATAATCAGACATTCCCTCGACCAATACGTTTTTCTTGTGTTGGAAGAGCCCGCGTACCATCGCATAGCCCGCAGCAGCTTGTAGAGGAAAGATCGTCTCACGATCTTTCGGCCAGCTATCAACTGTGATTCGTGAATGACCAGTGTCGTCTTCAGTAACTGGCCGAACGCGATGAATATGCTCACCGTCAATCAGGAAGGGGGAATGAGTGCTGTAGATGAGTGTGTTGTTTCTGGCTAATTCTTCAAAGAACGCAATGAGTTCTTGCTGCGCTGTCGGATGCAAATTCAAGCCTGGTTCGTCAAGCAGCAGTATGGCGTCCTGATGCCCCTCATCAGATTCAACCAAAAAGACCAGGTAAAACGAGAAGAACCATTGAAATCCTTTGCTACGTGATTCAAGTTCAATTTCAACGCCTGGCCTCCTGTCATCCGAAATCCAAATTCGGAAGTAATCCCCATCAGCGTGATACCTGATACTGTGCCGACGTTGATGAAACCATTCGGAGAAGCGTCGCGTGATGTCAAGAGAAGCAGAGTTAGTTTTTACAGCACGCAGTTCTTTCCGTTCCTGATCTCGCAAAATCATTTCTTGTGTGACTTGTTGCCCTGCTCGCTTTGCATCTGCGGCTTCCTCTTGTCCAAGTTCGGCAATATCCTTGGCCTCCAACCCAACGTGCTTAAACATCGCGTTGATGGTTCGAACCTTGGGATCATTTGATGCGCGCGCAAAGTCTTCAAGAAACCGTGGTAAATACACGGCGCTGTCGAGAATCCCATAGTTCTCAAAGTAAATGAAGACAGGCAGTTCATCTTCAATCGCGGCGTCCAGACGATCAGGAAGAGGCTCTGTTTGGGCACGCTGAAGGAGAGCCTCAATTGTGTCTTGGAGTGTTTCGATAATATCTGCGGTATGCGGGGTTGACCGCGAGTTAGCTTCATCCCTGATGGCCTTGAGTGTTTGAACTCCTGCGTTGTTCTTGAGGTCATGGAGTGTTGAAACTTCTTCTTTCTTTGTGGTCGCCCAGTTAACAAGGTTGGTTCGGAGTTGACGTGTCTGTTCCTCTTGTTCAGGAGAAGGGGCAGCAAGCCGTCGCGCTGCTTTTGAAAAAGTATCAAGTGCCTTTGTGACATCAGCAGGCAGGACTGGATCGTCCGACACTGCCGCATCATACGAGATGGCAAGAGAGCCATCGTAATGGCGCGTACAGATTGTGCTGGATGGTATGTCAGTCCCGAGACTTGCCTTTAGCGTTTCCCGAAACGATGGCGAAAGGTCAAATTCCACGGCGCAAACCGGCCAATCTTTACCTTCCCTAAAGTCCCGCGTGAAGCGATCACGAGGAAACTCTCGTTGCGGGTTGTATGATTCGGGAATCGCGGGGTTGAACTTGTGCAATGCCTTCAGCAGTGTGGTTTTTCCCGACTCATTCCGCCCTACAAAAACTGTAACCTGTTCAAGTGGAATCCATCCACTGTCATCAATGTTTCTGTAGTTTGTGACTTTGAACTGTTTGGGTATCAATTTGCTTTCCACAATTTTTCTCCTGCTGGGGATATTGAGTTGTTGCGTGATCGCTTCTTAGATGAGTTCGTGATAAACGGCGGGCGTTACGCCAAGTTCATCAGGGGCAAACAGCGCAAAGAGCAAGTCCATCTCATCGAGGAGCGTGAACGTACCGATGATGTTAGTGTCGAGCAGGACTATGGCCGTTTCCTCCGCATACGGGCGATAGCTTCATCCAGTTCTTTTGCCGGGCGGGCTTCCACAGTAACCGGATGGCCGCGCAAAGCCAGCAATTCCTGCAACCGCCAGCGCGTCACACCTGCCAGTTCAGCCGCGCGCCCCAGCGTAATTTCTTCGTCGAGGTAGCGCCGCATCGCGGCTTCCATACGCAATTGTGGATTGACGGCCAGCAACGTTTGCACCGCTTCGCGTAATGCTTCCGCTTCACTGACGAAGCAACCCGCGCGCACGATGGCCGCAAGGTCGTGACCGGTTTCGAGAATGGCGTCTTCAAGAATGGCATTCGTCATTTAACAAGGCTCCGTTCAACGTGATGGTTTGTGGCATTGATGTTTACCTCAGAACGACGCGCAGCCTATCACAGCCAGCGCCACAGCGACCAGATGGCGTTGGGCGTAACGGATGCGCAATTTTCCTCAGCCCATTGCGGGGCATAAGCCTTGCAGTAAATTTCCGCAGTATGAACACAACACCTGCGATTGAATTTCGCCACGTTACGATTGCGTTTGACGACGTGACGGCGTTGCGCGATGTGAGTTTCACGTTGGCGCAAAATGAAATGATGCTGGTCACGGGCGCGTCGGCTTCGGGCAAGTCTGTATTGGTCAGGCTGGCGATGGGGATGTTGCGGCCTGATGCGGGGCAGATCTTCGTGCAAGGCCGCGAGGTCAGCGCGATGGAAGACGACGAGTTGCTCAATTTGCGCAGCCAGTTGCTGGGCATGGTCTTTCAAGACGAAGCCCTGTTCACCGCACTGAACGTTTATGACAATA
>JABFSD010000302.1 GCA_013140935.1 Acidobacteriota bacterium | reverse complement strand
GTCCGTGCGTCAGATCAAAGAAATGTTGCGGCTGCGTTACGTGACGCAGCTTTCCGTGCGCGAGATTGCGCGCAGGTTGAAGGTCTCCGTCGGTGTCGTGTCCAAGTATCTGCAACTCGCGGCGCGGGCGGGAATCGGTTGGCCGCCGCCCGTCGAACTTGATGAAGCGGCATTGCTCGCCAAATTACAACCGCCTGCTGCGACTCTTACCAGTCCATTTCCTGCGCTCGATTTCGTTGCGATTCATCAGGAGCTACGCCGCAAAGACATGACCTTGCAGTTGCTCTGGGAAGAGTAAGCCGCCGCTGTGCAGCCCGCGCCGCCGTACTGCTATTCGCACTTTTGCGTGTTCGGCAGGCTGAAAGTCGCCCATAAACTTTCGTTTGCAGATTGCTTCGCTGTGACGCTGGCACAGCACGCGGGCGGACAACTCATCACGTCAGACCATCACGAACTTGACCCGCTGGCTGCGGCGGGTTTTCCGATTACGTTTTTTCGATAGAGCAAATGACCGAAGATTCCCCAATCCAAACGCTTACTCTGACGCCCGATTATAGGGGCAGGGTTTGCGGGCGTAATGCTACGGAATTTTTGCGCGTTCGCCAAAAGAAAAGACAGGATGCGATAAGCCTTATCAACTGACTCATCGCAACCTGTCTCAAACCTCAGAACTTTAATTGGCTATTGCTTCGGAGCTTCTGCCGCTGGCCCCGCACCGTCGCCTGCTGCTACTGCTGTGCCTTCACCATGCGGTATCGGGTTGACGGCCTTTGAAAAAACCTGCCGGACAGTACCATCCTCAATCATGTTAAAGTCTCTCGCTCCCGCGCCTGGCCCTTGTCGTGTTGCTTGTATGCAATATTTATCGGCCTCAGCGATAGGGGAAGTGTAGCGATATTGATTGACAGGGTTGCCGCTTGAATAGCTCGTTTCAAGCAGGCCCGCATCGGATAGTTCTTTCAGTGTGCCGAAACGTCCCCGTGTGCCGTTAAATTGCGCTTGAGCGTTATGAATGGTTTTCAGCGAAGAAATGGCGGCCAGTTCACGACCGCTGGCGAGGTAGGCCTGCAAACGTGGAATGGCTACGGCAGCCATAATGCCAATGATGGCGATTACGATCAGTAATTCGATCAGCGAAAAGCCGGCCTGACGGCGCTGGCGATGTAGTTGATTGGGTCTCATAAACAATGCTCCTTACCAGTTATCACGAAGTTTTGGGGATGAGGCGCGTGGCTCGCGGGGCGTTCACGCCCGCTTGTCACGTTCGGTTTGCGATACGGTTCCCGAATAATAGAGGCAGACGGGCGGACTGCCAAGCGTTATGAGTCAGGGCTTATAAGTTCGCATACGCTCTTCGCTTGCGCGGAGCCGCCACGCTTACTTCACGCGCATAGGGATTGCCATAAGTGCGCAACGCGCGCCACAAAATAAACAGCGACCCGCCGATCCACAACAGCGACCAGAACAATGCGGGTACGCCGGTCATACCTGCCATATTCGCGGCATCGCTTTGCACGTTCGTCGTCGCTGACAAGAGGAACAGCGTGCGCAGATCAATCAACGCATTCAAACAACACTGAATTGCCAGAAACATCGCGAAGAAATGCGCCCAGCTTTCCTTGCAAGCCAGCGCGACGAATACCAGCACGATGGGAATGCCCAGGCCCGCGCTCACGCTCAACATGCCTTGGGCGCAAAACATCGTCAGCGCCAAAATCGCCGCCGCCGTCAGGGTCAATGCGGCTTTGGCATTGCGTCCGTCGCGGCACAGCACCAGCAGCGAAGCTCCATAAATTGCGCTCATCAAATAACCCGCGCTCGCAATCAATAGCGGAATGCCGCCCAGCGAATAAGTCTCGCCGCTGGCATCGAGATGAATGCGCAACTCCCGCACGCTGCCGCCGGTCAACACGGCTGCCAGCGCGTGTCCGCCTTCGTGAATAAAGGTGACGAACAAGCGGAACGGATAGGTCAATATGCTCGCGCCGGGAATGAACGACAGCATCACTGTGAACAGCGATACCAGAATCAATACCTGCGCTCCATGCATTTTGCGATTAGCCATAAAACAAAAAATCAGACCGCTTCTTCCACGAAGTCACACGAAGGAAGACACGAAGAAACCGCAACCATTCTGCCTCTTCTTCGTGTCCTCCTTCGTGAGCCTTCGTGGAAGAATAATCATCGTTTTACTGCGCGCCTGCTGCCGCGAAATCGTTGCGACTCACCCAGTACATATCGCCGAAGCCGCCGATATAACGAATGCGTTCGACTTTGAGTTTGAACAATTTGAAATCGCCCATCTGAAACAGCCGCGCCGATTGCGGGAAGCGTTCGAGATAGCGTTCGCCGGCCGCGACGCTTTCTTTGCCTGCCAACGCTTCGGCCAAACAGATCAACGTAGCCCGCGCCGCCGCCTGCGGATTCTCGCGCGTACCGGCTTCATCGTGTACGAACAAGCTCACGCGCGGATCGTTCAACACGTTCTGCGTGTGTTCCGCCAACGTAGACAACAACACCAACGGTTCGCCTTGCGGGGTCAACGCGAACGGCATCAGCGAACCATAAGGCCAGCCGTCGAGCTTGTCTGACAACGTAGACAGCACGCCGTGCCGCTCGTTTTGTAGCAACTGCAAGACGGGTTGCGCGCGTTCGGCCCGTTGTTCTGCGTGCTGTTCTTGTTGTTCCATAGGGTTCGTTTTGCGAGACGGTTTTCGTTACGATGTGGGCGTAGCGAATCATAGTAAATTAGCAAACGGAGCATACTGTCAACAATGGATGAGAGCAAAGAACGCATACACGAACATCTGAAGGCGCATTCGTCGCGCATCGCTTTTCTCAAACACATGGGCATCGAAGTCCTCGATGTGCGCGCGGGCTGGGTGCGCATGCGAATGAATTACCAACCCGAACTGATGCAACCGCACGCGATGCACGGCGGAGCGATTTACAGTCTGGCCGATTCCGCCGCCGCGCACGCGCTGATGAGTCTGACGCTGCCCGATCATTTCGTCACGACCGTCGAACAGCGCATCAACTTTTTCAAAGCCGTACAGGAGCAGAATGTTTACGCCGAAGCGCACGTGGTTCACGCGGGCAAGACGCTGGCTTACAGCGAAGTGGCGATTACGATGGAAGACGGTACGTTGGTGGCGAAGAGTACGGCGACGTTGATGAAGTTGGATGCGGCGCGGGTGAAGAAATGAAAGCCAAGTACACGATATGCGTTGCGCCACCATTCGATATGGGGTGAACTATCTGTCAGTTAGAGCGTCAAGCGTTAAATCTCTTGAAAATTTTGCTGGACAGGCAACCCGGTTTGGCGGCATACGTGTTGCTACGTGCTAACGATAGCACCCCCAATTTGCTAGCTCACGAGCTAAGAAGTTTTCGAAAATATTTGGCGGGACCGACTGCCGCGTCCCCCCAATTTTGCGTGGAGGAAAACATGAATAGATTTGCTGTGATGCAAAGTGCGCTTTCCCGTGAGGCCACGAGAAGCGTGCTGTTGGTGTTGCTGATGGCCTTGCCTGCGGTAGCGCAGAATTCTCAAACTCCTACTGACAATTCCAACGCCGCCCAGCGGACCCTGCGTGTAGCCCGTATCAGCCTGCTCGAAGGCGATGTGAATTATCAGCGCGGCGATGACAAGAATACCGATTGGTTCGACGCCACGATTAACACGGCATTGGAAGAACGCGATCAGCTTTTCAGCGGACGCAACGGACGCGCCGAGATGCAACTCAACGGGCGCACGCTCGTGCGGCTCGACCGCGAGACCAATGTGCGCATCGCGCAATTCAACACCTCCACCGTGCAGCTTTCCCAAGCCGTCGGCACGGCTACCTATCGCGTAGACAATCTCGACCGTCGCCAATTTCAAGTCTATGACGTAGCGCAAGGTTCGATTGACGACCCACTGCACTTTGAAGTGGATACGCCCGCCGTCGCCATCACTTTCACCAAAGAGGGTTTGTATCGCATCAACGTCCGCGACGACGGCACGACGGAATTGATCGTCCGCAAAGGCCAAGCCGAAATTTATAATCAGGAACTCGGTACGATTCAGGTCAAGAGCGGACGGCGCATTCTGATCGAAGGCCGCGACGTGGGCTATTACCAAATCGCCAAGCTCAACGACAAAGACGAATGGGATCGCTGGAACGACCGTCGTGAAGATGACTTTAACGCGCGCGTCAACGACAACCGCAGTTCGCGTTATGTGCCAGTGTCAGTTGCGGGATCGTATGACCTTGATAATTACGGCGACTGGTATGAAACGCCTGAGTACGGCTACGTTTGGTCGCCGCGCGGCGTCAATGCGGGCTGGGCACCTTATCGTTCGGGCGCGTGGCGCTATCACAACACCTGGGGTTGGACGTGGACTTCTTATGAGCCGTGGGGCTGGGCTCCTTATCATTACGGTCGCTGGAACTATTACAACAGCCGCTGGTGCTGGACGCCTTTCGTCAATTTCGGCGTCGGTCGCGTAGGCGTAGGCTTCTGGGATTGGTCGCCACATCTCGTAGCCTTCTTCGGTTCGGGCGGTAGTTACAATCGCGGTTACAACAACGGATATTACGACGGTTATCGTGACGCTTCGTGGCGCGGCTGGTGTCCGCTGGGCATCGGCGAACGTTGGGGCTACGGCTACTATGATCGCGGCGGCAATTGGGGACGGCGCAACGTTTATATCAACAACACCTACATCAACAATACGACTATCGTGCGTAACGTTGATGGCCTGCGCAATTACGGGCACCCCAACGGCGTAGGCGGCATGGACGGACGCCGCTTCGACAATCGCCGCATTAACGTAGACAACAATTCATTGACGCCTCCTCCACGAGAACTGGGGCGCGGGACGGGCGGTCGTCAGATCGCGGGCAATCCGAACGGCGGCGTGAACAACAACAATCAACCGGTGATGGAATTTGCGCGGCCTGAAGTCTTTCGTCCGACGCAAAACGAAGCGGGTCGCGCGCTGCCGGTCGAACGCAATTCGCCGACGGCCCGCGCGCTCAACGCGCCGGTCATCGTGCGTCGTAATCCGGCAGATGGCGAAGGCCGCGCGATTCCCTCGCGCTCAGGCAATTTGGACAATGGCGGCGCTCCGATCATTCGCACCGGAAATAATGGAGACAACGGCAACCGTGAAATACCTTCACGCAATAACGGCGATAACAACACGCCGCAAGTTTTCAATCGTCCCGAACGGCGCAACTCTAACGTTGATAACAACGGGGGATTTCGTCCTGTCGAACGCATCGAGCGGCCTACGGTAACGCGCCCGGCCAACGAAGACCGCCGCGCGACGATCCCCGATCGCAACAGCAACAATAACAACGGTGGTGTTTTCCCTGACCGCAACAGCAATCGCGGTTCGACCAACAACGGAGACAATAACGGCAATAATTCAGGCGGTACGATTTTTAGCGCACCGCGTGAGCGCCGGATGCCGCGCAACGATGAAGGTTCGAACATCCCCTCGCGCAACACCGAACGCAACGAGCAGCCGCGTCAAATCGAACGCCGCGAAGCGCCGCGTATGCCCGAACGTACTGAGTCTCCGCGCGCACCGGAACGTATCGAACGTTCTGCGCCGCGTGACAACATTCCTTCGCGTGCGCCCGAACGAATGGAACGGCAAGCTCCTCCGCCACGCGAATCTGCGCCGGCCAAGCCTGAACGTTCGGGCGGTGGCGAAAGAGGCAGTGCCGTCCCTTCGCGCAAGACGGATAACTGATCACGTAACGATGCCAATAAAAAAGGAGTATGCGTTCAACGAGAACGCATACTCCTTTTTTTATTGGCTGCGGTTGTTTCAATCGGTTGCATCAAGCGCGCTGATGACGTCCTGCGCGTGCGTGTCGGGTTTCACTTTGCCGAATACGTGCGCGATCTTGCCCGCTTCGTCAATGATGTAGGTGATGCGCGCGATGCCCATGTATTTTCTGCCGTACATGCTTTTCTCGACCCACGCGCCGTATTTTTCAATCATCTCGTGTTCCGGGTCAGACAACAGCGTGAAGGGCAGGGAATACTTTTCCGTAAATTTCTGATGGGCTTTTTGCGTATCTGCGCTCACACCCAGCACGACCGCGCTGCGCTTTTTGAGTTGCGCGAACTCGTCACGAAAGCTGCACGCCTCTTTCGTGCAACCCGGCGTATCGTCTTTCGGATAAAAATAAAGCACGACCTTTTGCCCTTTGAAATCGCTCAGCTTGACGGTCTCTCCATTCGTATC
>JABFSD010000824.1 GCA_013140935.1 Acidobacteriota bacterium | reverse complement strand
CCTTGAATCCCCACGAACGATTCAACGCCAGTTCAAGCGGCTGAAAGATGCCCGAACTCGAAAATACCAACAGCGCAAACGACACCAACGTAGCCTTACCGCCCGGCCCGCGCGTCACTTGATCCAAGCTCTGAAACAGCGTCTTCGATTCGGCGGGCAAGAGCGCCATCATTAAACGATAGCAGGTTTCGTATCCGCCCTGCCAACCCAGCACGTTGACCAGCACGCTGCCGATCAACACCAAAAACGAAAAGAACGACATCAGCAGGTTGAATGCGATGGACGAGGCGTGAACGTAAGTTTCGCTTTCGGTCAAATCCCATACGGCGGGCCACATCTTTTTGAGAAAGAGCCACGTGCCTTGCGCATAAAACTTCAGTCCGCGTTTCGGCGGCGGCGGCGCAGCAGGATTGGGCGGAATCGGTTCAGCCTGTGCGGCGTTCGGTTCGTTGGTCATTTTTGGTGAATCTTGCGTACGTGCGCGACTGATTGTTCGATCAACTCGCGCAATACGGTCAGGTCAACATCAGTCAGTTTGTTGAGATACAAACAGGACTTGCCTGTCTTGTGCTTGCCCAGCTTCGCCATCAACTCATCGTAATGGGCAAAGCCGTCCATGAGGTAAAGCGTCAGGTTCGCTTTGCGCGGTGAAAGACCCACCAGCGGCCAATCGCCGGAGCGCCCGCTGGCGTAATGGTAAGTGTAAGTACCAAAGCCGATGATGCTCGCGCCCCACATCTTCGGCTTTTCGCCCGTCGCCTTTTGCATCAGCTGGATGACCTTGCGGCAATCGTCGCGGCGGGTTTCGTCGGCGACGTTATCAATGAAATCTTCGACACTGGCGTCAGTCTTTTTAGTTTTCGGTTCAGCCATGCAAGTTCTCCTTTTCGAGTTGATTGAGTTCTGCGTCCAACGCCTGCAAAGAACGAAGCAGCATTTGCCGATGTGTTTCGTGGCGAACGTTTTCAAGCTGGTTTTGTAACTGACTGCGCGAAAGGCGCAACGTCTCGCGGCGCTGTTGCGCGGCAGTGAGCGGAGCTCGCTTCGCTTCAGCGGCAGCGCGTTCGGCTTCGGCCTGTTGGTCTTCGATGGATTTGCTTTCCCAGCCTCTTGCCATAACGTTCAATGCAAGTTGCACGCAACACCCAAAACTTGCGCTCCGTCGCGCAACAAACTCGGCGTCACCGTCCAACCGGTTTTCAGACGTTCCGCCAATAATGCTTCCGCACTCGGTTGATGATCCCACACGGCGACCGCCGCAATGGTTCCGTGTCAGGAAGCGCTGTAAACCAGCCACAACCCTTCGCGCCAACGCAGCAAGACTTCGTGCGTGTATTCATCCAGCGCAATCGTTTCCTGCAAAAACACCGACGGATGCAACTGCCGTCCCCACGTGACGACTTCCATTAACGTCGTGTGCGCAGGTACGACTGCTTCAAGCGCAACTAACGCTTCGTCAGACAGATTGGCGTGATTGGTGATTCGCATCGGCAGAGTCTAGGCGCGCTTACTTCATACCGTCAACGCTCAGGGTGCCTTGCCCAACGCGGTCAAACGTTCGCGGGCTGGCGTGGCTTCGGCGCTGCGCGGATAGCGGCGCAACAGTTGACGATAAGCCGCTCCGTCATAAACAAACACGTCTTTCGCTTCGTCGTAATCGAAAGTCACACCTGCGCGATTGAAACGATCCAATCCGTTGAAGCTCAACTCAAAATCGCGTTTGCTCAAATCGCCATCAGGTACGTTGTCGCCCAGACGACGATCAGCATCGCGGCTGAGTTTCGTGGCGGCGTTTTCTGCCACTTGCCCTAAGGCGAGCAATGCGCGCGGCGCAATCGCAGGCAGTCGCAAGCTGTCAGCACATACGCGCGCCAATCGAATCTTTTGCAAATCGTCTTTCGTTGCCGCAATCGCCGCCAGCATCTTTTCGCCATCCGCGACGCTGTTCAGCCGCGCGATAGCGGCGGAAAGAATCCAGCCGCGCACGTTGCGCGAAACGGCTACGCGCAGGAACGATGAACCGCTTTTGTTTTTCGTTGCGCCCAACACGCCGAGCGAGCGTCCGCGTGAAAGGCGCTGTTGCAGCGCAGCTTTCGCATCAGGTTCGGCGCGTAAAGCCGACAGGCGATCATCGAAGACGACCGCCGGTTGACCGGGAATGAAAATCTTGCGTTTCTTTTGCGCGAAGCTCGGCACGACACAAAGCGACAAAAGACAGAACAACAGAATGCGGGAAAACATAGGATGGCCTCCAAACAAACCCAAAGGGTGACTGAAAAGAAACGTTTGGCGAACATTTCGAGTTAATAGCTGAAACTACGTCGGCTTGCGTCGGCGTGGCTCGTAGAAAGTTAGCGACTCACAAGTTTGCGACGCGCGCGCGCCGCTGTGTGGCTCAAACGAAGCTGCGCGAAATCGCAGCCGTATTGTTTTTCCTGCGCGGCAATCGCCGCCAGATAATCGAACAGGACGAGTCCTTTACCGGCTGGGGCCACCGTCAACGTGTCGGTAAAGAATCGGTAAGGCAAACTTTTGCGTTCGGCTTCATCGCGCCAGCGCGCCAGCACTTGCGCAGGCAAAAAATAAACCGTGCGGTGGGCGCTGAACTCAACCAGAAAACCAGCGACCGCGCCGAGCCGCGCCATCCGTTCGAGGAAGTGAACCTGATGCGCGTGCAAATTATCGAAATCCAGCACGTCGCGTTTCGTAGTCTTCGCGTCGTAAAAAATCGCGCGGCCATCCGGCGCCAGCACGCCGCCGTAATCCGGCTCGGCTTTCGATTCGGGAATGAAGCGTCGCCAATCTTTGAGTTTGTTGTCTTTGGCGACGCGCGCGACTTCGGCGGCACTCACGCGTGGCTGCGCGCCGTTCGACGCGACTTCAAATGCGGGAACGGCAAGCCCTCGTCGTGACTCGCCGCGTTCGATCAGATACTTGCCCGGAATCGCTTTGCGCGTAATGCAGGCGCGGCCCAATCGTTCATAAGCCTCATTGACCTGATTGATGGCTTCCTGAAACCCGCTGCCGGTTTCAGCGCCGCGCCGCTTCAGTTTCATAAAGCTATTCCATATCGGCTTCGCTTGGCTCGTAATTCATATAAACGTTTTGTACGTCGTCGTGATCGTCGAGCGTGTCGTAAAGTTTCATTACTGCTCTGGCAACGGTAGGTTCAAGCGAATCCACAGTGTTTTGCGGAATCATCGCCACTTCCGCCGAAATCGGTTCGATGCCTTGCGCTTTGATATTGTCGAGTACCGTCAAAAAATCTTCGGGCGCAGTCAAAATCTGATAGCTGCCTTCTTCGGCCTGAAAGTCGTCAGCTCCGGCTTCGAGTGCAAGTTCCATCATCTCGTCTTCGCCTTTCGCGCCGCCTTCAATGATGATTTGGCCTTTGCGATGAAACATCCATCCGACCGATCCCGTCTCGCCCAGATTGCCGCCGTTCTTGGCGAAGGTGCTGCGGATTTCAGCGACCGTGCGATTGCGATTGTCGGTCGTGACTTCGACCATCACCGCTACGCCGCCGGGTGCGTAACCCTCATACGTGATTTCGTCGTATTGCACGCCTTCCAATTCGCCCGTACCGCGCTTGATTGCGCGATCAATCGTGTCAGCCGGCATGTTGCCCGCTTTGGCGTCGCTGACGGCTTTGCGCAACCGCGCGTTCTGGTTCACGTCGCCCGTGCCGCCGCTGCGCGCCGCGATGGTGATTTCTTTGATGAGTTTGGTGAAAAGTTTGCCGCGCTTGGCATCCAGCGCACCTTTCTTGTGTTTAATGGTATGCCACTTACTATGCCCTGACATGGGTGTTCGACCTCGTTTCTATTGATGCTTCCCGCTTTGTTGCGCGGTGATAAGAATTGGCTCGTAAATCCGAATATAGCACGCCCCTTGCGCTAGCGTAAACGCTTGCTGCATTCTGCTTCGCGTCTATGTTCCGCTCGCGTAAAAGCACACAACCACAAGCCGATAAGCCGCCTGCCACACCACAAACGGCGTATGAAAAAACGCTGGCGCGCGCCTTTCGCCTGCTCGCCGCCAAGCCGCGTGGCGTGGCACGACTGCGCGAACGGCTGCTCGAAAAAGCCGACGAACCTATTGTCGAACAAGTCATCGCACGCCTGCTCGAACTCGGCTATTTGAACGACGAACAATTTGCGGCGAGCTTCGCGCGTTCACGGCTGACGTTCAAACCAATCGGCAAGACGCGCCTGCGGCAAGACCTCAAACGCCAGCAACTCGACAACACGACCGTGCAACAGGCGCTCGAAAACGCCTATGAAGAACAAAGCGAAGAAAGCCTGCTTGATCGCACGATTGAAAAACGGCTGCGTTTGAAAGGCGCACCGGCTTCGCGCGAAGAGAGCAAGAAACTGTTTGATTATTTGCTGCGGCGCGGCTTCGCTTATGATCTAGTGGCGCGCAAAGTCCGCGCCGTAAGCCGCAAACCCGACTTCGATGAGGAGCCTGCTGAATGAACAACCTTGCGCAATTCACCAACGAAAAATACCTGAGCCTCGAATCGTTCAAGAAAGACGGCGCGGGTGTAAAAACACCGATCTGGTTTGTCGAACACGAAGGCACTTTCTTCGGTTACTCGCTGGCTGACGCATACAAGGTGAAACGCATCCGCAACAATCCGCGCGTGCGCGTAGCTCCCTGCGACTCACGCGGCAACGTGCATGGCGCGTGGGTCGAAGGCCGCGCGCGCATCCTTGACCCTCAGACTGATGCCGCTGAATATGACGCGGGGCAACGCAGGCTTGTGCAAAAGTACGGTCTCATCAAACGGCTGGCGAATCTTTTCGCCAAGTTCAGTTCGCGTCCCCGCGCAGGAATCGTCATCGAATTCGACTGATTCTTTTTCACCCGCATTCATTCACGAAAAAATCTATGTCTTATCGAAAGCTGTGGCTCACTTGGGTCATCGTGTTGTGCTGTCACGCCGCGAGTCGTGCGCAAGATCAGCCCTTGCGTTTGGAACAAGCCATCGAACTCGCGCAAAAAAACTATCCGGCGATTCGCGCCGCGCGCGCTGCGCAACAGGCTGCCGAAGCCAACGTCGAACTCACGCGCGTCAACCTCACACTGCCGCGTACCGAATTGCTCGCGCAGGAAAACCGTTCGTCGCGCAATAACGTATTCGGCGTGCTGTTACCGCAAAGCACCTTGCCTGCGATTTCCGGCCCCGACTTGGGCGAACGCACCGCGCGCACGACGTGGGGCAGCGCCGTCGGCTTGCTCGTCTCGTGGGAGCCGTTCGATTTCGGATTGCGCCAATCGCAAATCAATCTCGCGCAAGCCACCAGCAAGCAGGCCAAAGCCCAAGCCGAGTTGTCAGAATTTGAAGCGACCATCGCCGCAACCGATGCCTTTCTCGCCGCAGTCGCCGCCGAGCAAGCCGTTCGCGTCACGCGCGCCAATCTCGACCGACAAGAGACTTTCACGCAAGCCGTCAAGGCGCTCGCCGATAATCAATTGCGTCCGGGTTCAGATTTAGCGCGCGCTACGGTTGATGTCGTCACGGCGAAGAACTACGTCATTCAAGCTGAACAGCAAGCCGCGCTCGCGCGCATCGCGCTCAGCGAATGGATCGGTCAGCCCGGCGACATCAAACAGATTGATCACGGCCCGCTGCTCGAATTCACGCCCGCGCCTGCTCCTGTAGAAAACAAAACGCTCGGCGCGCATCCATTGGCGATGGCGCAAACCGCCGCGCTTGACGTAGTCCGCGCTCGCCAAACGACGCTCGATAAATCATTCTTCCCAAAATTCAACTGGCAATCGGCAGTGTTCGGACGCGGCACGGGCGCGCGGCTCGACGGCACGTTTCGTGAATCGCGCGGTTTTTATCCCGATACGTTTAACTATGCGACCGGCTTCACGATGACATGGAACGTGTCGGACTGGTTCAAGCTCAAGGCGCAGCGCAAAGTCGAAGGGTTTAATTTAGCGGCGGAACAGGCGCGCTACGATCAAGTGGTCAACACGCTCAAGGCGCAGGAAGCGCGCGCCAAAACCATGATCGAAACAGCACGCCAGATCGCAGCGAATACGCCCGCGCAGGTGAATGCGGCAAGCGATACGCTCAAGCTGGCAAAGGTGCGTTACGAACACGGCCTAACCAACATCACCGAAATCGCTGACGCGCAACGTACGCTCGCGCAAGCCGAAATTGACGAAGCCGTCGCGCGCCTCAACGTTTGGCGCGCGACGGCTTCGTCAATTTCGGCTTGCGCGAGCGTACGT